>DASUOZ010000230.1:0-7162 GCA_036276375.1 Pyrinomonadaceae bacterium
CCGTCACTTTCCTACGCTTGCGCCACGCCTTGAGCGGCCCGGTCGATCCCAACAGACCTTGCGGACGCGTGATCATCAGAATGATCAGCAGCAGCGAGTAGATCACCATGCGGTACTCGGCAAAGCCGCGCAAGGCTTCCGGCAAAACCGTCAACACGATCGCGCCGAGCACTGAGCCCACAATCGATCCGAGCCCGCCCAGAATGATCATGATCAGGATTTCGAACGACTTGATGAACTCAAACGACTTCGGATTCAGATATCCGTCGAAATGTGCGAGCAACACGCCGCCCGCGCCGGCCATAGCAGACGAGATGACGAAAGCCATCACTTTGTAGCGCGTCGTGTTGACGCCCATCGCTTCGGCGGCGAGCTCGTCTTCACGAATCGAGATCAGCGCGCGGCCAAAGGCCGAATTGACGATGTTGTAGACGATGACGATCGTCAGAATCGCGATCAGAAAGATCCAGAAGAAACTCTTGACGATCGGGATCCCGGAGAAACCACGCGCGGCGCCGATGGCCTCGATGTTGTTCAGAAAGACCACGATGATCTGTCCGAAACCAAGCGTCACGATGGCAAGGTAGTCGCCGCGTAAACGCAGCGACGGAATGCCCACCGCCAAACCCGCGACTCCCGCCACGGCCGCGCCAATCAAGGTCGAGATCGTCAGCGCCATGATCCAGCCGAACTTGCCACCGCCGAGGGAATTCGCCAGGTTCAGACCGTAATTCACGGAGAAGTACGCGGAGGAATAAGCGCCGACGGCCATGAAACCGGCGTGGCCGATCGAAAACTGTCCGGTGAAGCCGTTGATCAGGTTGAGTGAAACTGCGAGCGTGATCGCGATACCCGAAAGCATCAGGATGCGAACGAAGTACGGATTGAGCATTCGTCCCTGGAAGACGAAGTCCAGTCCGATGAGGGCGGCGATGACGATCAGGGCAATGATGAGATTGCGCAGGTACCGAGGCACTCTTCGTTGTCCTTAAACTTTCTCCTGAGCGACCGTGCCGAGAAGTCCGGAAGGTCGAAACAGCAGTATCAAGATGAGTATGGCGAAGGCAACGGCGTCTTTGTAGGTCGGGTCCAGGTAGCCGACGACCATTGTTTCGGTAATGCCGATGAGCAGGCCGCCCAGCATCGCGCCGGGAATGTTGCCGATGCCGCCGAGCACCGCGGCGACGAAGGCTTTCAAGCCAACTATGATGCCCATCAAGGGGTCGATGCGCGGGATGCGAATGGCGACCAACACTCCGGCGGCTGCCGCCAACGCCGAGCCGAGTGCGAACGTGAAAGCGATGATGCGGTCGGTGTTGATTCCCATCAGTTTCGCCGACTGGAGATTAAACGAAACCGCGCGCATCGCCCGTCCGGTCTTGGAGCGGTAAACAATTAGTTGCAACGCGATCATGAGCACCAGCGCGATCACCAGCACCACGACGTCGGCGCTGTTGATGCTGACGCCACTGAAAAGTTCGATGTTGCGTTTACCGAAGAGTTCGGGGAAGAACTTCGGTTCGGCGCCGAACACGACCTGGCCGCCGTTTTCGAGCAATAGGGAAACGCCGATCGCGGTGATCAGAGCGGTCAGTCGTGAATACTTACGCACCGGACGATACGCGAAGCGTTCGATGACCACGCCGATCGCGGCGCAAATCGCCATCGCGAGCAGCATCACGACCAGGGCGGTGATCAGCGACGGCTCCATGGCTCCACCGCCGAGCAGACCGCGCGCGATGAACCCGTCCGGGCTCATGCCGATCGCCTGTGCGCCGCGCGCGCCGATGCCGTTCGCGAGATAAAAACCCATGAACGCGCCTACCATGTAGACGTCGCCATGGGCGAAGTTAATCAGCTTCAGTACCCCATAGACCATTGTGTAACCGAGCGCAATCAGCGAGTAGATTGCGCCCAGCGAGATACCGTTGATCAGTTGTTGGAAGAACGTACTCATACTTGTGATTCGCTATCCTCGAGTGTCGGAGTGCGGAAGTCTGTTACCGCTACGGATTCGAGCGCTGATAGCGATCACTGATTTGCGGTTTTGGCCGGCGCCGCTTCTGCGGGTGGCGCCGGTGCTTCCGGTGTTGTGTTGGCCGCGGTCGCACCTTCGACGTTGACTCGTTCTTTCACCGCGTAAGTGCCGCCGTCTTTGATCTCGATCATCACGATCGGCTTCACGGCGTCGCGATTCTCGTTAAAGGTGACGGTGCCGGTCACGCCCGGAAACTCTTTCGTTGCGGCGAGTGCGTCGCGAATGTCCGCGCCGTCGAGCGACTTCGAACGCTTGATCGCGTCGAACATGATATTGGCGGCGTCGTAAGCGGTGGCGGCCAGCGCATCGGGAATACTTCCGTAACGCGCCTTGTAGTCGTTAACGAACTTCTGCACTTTCGCATCGGTGTCATACGGCGAGTAATGATTCGTGAAGTACGAACCATTCAAAGCAGTTCCGCCGATGGCGTAAAGCTGCGTGGAGTCCCAGCCGTCACCGCCGACGAGTGGCACGGTGATGCCTTTGTCACGCGCCTGTTTCGCGATCAGGCCGACGTCGTTGTAATAACCGGGAACGAAGATCACTTCCGGATTGGCGCCCTTGAGCGAGGTCAACTGTGCGTTGAAGTCCTGATCGCCTTCCTGGTACGACTGCACGGCGACGATCTTCCCGCCCATTGCGGTGAACGTTTCGTTGATCACTTTTTCGAGGCCGGTCGAGTAATCGTTCTTACGATCGACCATGATGGCCGCAGTTTTCGCGTTGAGCGACTTGGCGGCAAACTGCGCGATTGCCTTGCCCTGTACGGGATCGATGAAACAACTACGGAAGATGAAGTCGCCTTTCTTCGTGACTTCGGGGTTTGTTGACGACGGCGTCAGCATCGGGATCTTCGCATTTTGCGCGATGGGCGCCGCGGCGATCGAGCGTGAACTGGCGACTTCGCCCAGAATCGCGTGGACCTGGTCCTGCGTCACAAACTTCGTCACGATCGTGGCCGCTTCGGACGCATCGGAGCGATCGTCCTGAACCAGCAGCTCAATCTGCTTGCCGTTGATACCGCCGGCGGAGTTGATCTCGTCGGTGGCCATCTTGATGCCGTTAACGGACGAAATGCCGAAGTTTGCAGTCGAGCCGGTGGTCGACATAAACACGCCGACGCGAACCTTATCGCCGCCTCCTCCCTGAGGATTGCATGCGCTCAACAGACTTATTGAGACAATTAAAGCTACTAAAAAACGTTTCATATAGTTCCTCTCGGGCTAGAAGTTTCTGGTGCGGCTGTAATCGCGCTGAATAATAGCTTTGACGCGCTGCGCTATGCAAATGCCTTAGGCAAATGCCTCAGCCAAAGTCAGTAGCGTAAAACCGTGCGAATCTTTAGCTTGTGCCTGTAAGATATCCGGCCGTGAACAAACTCGGAGATATGAGTGCGCCGGAGTTCCGCCGCTTCGGCCACGAACTGATCGACTGGATCGCAGATTATTTCGAGAAGATCGACGATTTGCCGGTGCTCGCCGCGATCGAGCCGGGCGACTTGAAGGCGCAGTTGCCGGCCGTCCCGCCGGAACAGGGCGAACCGATGGAACAGATCATCGCGGACCTCGATCGCCTAATCGTGCCGGCGCTGACGCACTGGAGCCATCCGTCGTTTTTCGCGTACTTCGCGACTTCCACCTCCGGACCGGGCATTTTCGGCGAACTCTTAACTGCCGCTTTCGACAACAAAGCGATGTTGTGGCGCACGTCGCCGGCGTCCACGGAGCTCGAAGAAGTCACGCTCGACTGGCTGCGCCAGATGATGGGACTCGACCCGGGTATGAGCGGCATCATCTACGACACCGCATCCGTTTCGAGCATGCACGCAATCGCGGCTGCGCGCGAAGGCGTCGAACGGCGCGTTCGCGAAGACGGAATGTCCGGCCGGCCCGACCTGCCGCTTATGCGAGTTTACGTTTCCGAACAGGCGCATTCATCGATTGAAAAAGCGGTGATCACGCTCGGGCTGGGCCAGCGAGGCCTGCGCAAGATTCCGACCGACAGCGAGTTTCGCATGGACGTGCGCGCGCTCGAGGCAGCTATCGAGGAGGACATCAGCGCCGGCTATTTGCCGTTCTGTATCGTCGCCACGGTCGGAACAACGTCAACGTCCAGTATCGATCCGGTGCCGGAGATGATTCCAATCGGCGAGAAGCACGCGATGTGGCTGCACGTCGATGCGGCGTACGCGGGTTCGGCCGCGATCGTGCCTGAGTTCAGGTCCATACTGGCGGGCTGTGAACGCGCCGATTCCGTGGTGACGAATCCGCACAAGTGGCTGTTCACGCCTTTTGATCTCTCGGTGCTTTATTGCCGGCACATGGACCTGCTGAAGCGCGCGTTTTCGCTCGTGCCCGAATACCTGCGCACGCCGGAACAGGAAAAAGTGCGCAGCGGATCGGATTACGGGATTCAACTCGGCCGGCGCTTCCGGGCGCTGAAGCTGTGGATGGTGATGCGCTATTTCGGTCACGAAGGCCTGGCCGCGCGAATTCGCGAACACTGCCGTCTGGCGAGTTTGTTTGCGTCGTGGGTCGAGGAGTCGGCTGATTGGGAGTTGATGGCGCCGCATCCGCTCGCGCTGGTCTGTTTCCGCGCGTGTCCGTCGCCGGCGGCTGAGAAAGATCTGGACGCCCTCAACGAAGCGATCATGCACGGTGTTAATTCAAGCGGCCGCGCGCTGCTCTCCCACACGCGGCTCAACGACAAGCTCACGTTGCGTTTGTCGATCGGAAACATTCGCACGACAGAACAGCACGTGCGCCAGGTGTGGGAATTGTTGAACGAACAGTTGCGGAGGATCCAATGAACTTAAAACGCTTCCTGTTTCCCTTGTTTTGTCTGTCCGTGTTGTCCGTGTTGTCCGTGGCCCAGACCTCCGACTTGAAAACCTTCAACGCGAACGGCGTCTCGTTCGATTACCCCGACGGTTGGGTGGTGCACGACGACAGCAACTCCGACGCGCAGCAACTAACGCTCGCGCGCGCGAACAACGACGTGCAGATCCGCGTGTTCGTTCACAAAGGCCGCATCACACCGGAGAAGCTTCCCGATGCAAAAAAAGCTTTCATCGATCCATACATTGCCTCAACGGTGAAGCAGTTTGTGGCGATGGGCGCGAAACCCGAGCAGTCGGCAGACAGCTCGGAAATCGCCGGCGCGAAAGCGGAAGGCGTAAAGATTGCGGCGAACCTCGGTGAGCCGGGCGCGGCTAAAATCTACTGGGGCATCGTTGGCCAACGCACTGTGATCCTGACGATCTTCGGTCCCGACCGCGAGATCAAACAATTCACGCCTGCCTGGGACATGGTGCGCAACACTTTGAAAGTCGAAGACAAGTCCACCCCGAAACCGTCACCCACACCATGAGCAAAATCAGCATTCTGGTACTTTTACTAGTCTTTGTAGCCGTACCATCCCTGGCCCAACAACGCCGCGCTATCACACCCTCCGATATCCTGCGGCTGGCCAACGTCACTGACGCGCAGATCTCGCCGAACGGGCAGTGGGTGGTCTATACCGTCTCGGCTGTTGAAGAAGACAGGAACTTCAGCACGCTCTGGATCGCGCGCATGGGGCCGGAACAGTTTCCCGTCAGGCCGCTCCCCACACCGACGCCGCCGCGCCGCCCGGGTCCGTACATCGATTGGCCCGACACGCGCTCAGAGCCGCGGCCCCTGCTGGCGCCCGGCTGGAGCGCGTCAAACCCGCGCTGGTCGCCAGACAGCAATTCAATCGCGTTCCTTTCCGGACAAAACGAGCAAAACGGCATCTGGGTCGTCAGGATCGACAAGAACGAAAACCCGAAATTCATCGCACCGATTCAGTCGACAAACTTCTTCATCACCTACGCAGGCGAGCCGTTTGCGTGGTCGCCCGACTCGCGCCGGATCGCGTACATCTCGGCGAAACCGGAAGCGCCTGGGCCGCCGCCCACAACGTCGCGCAGACCAAACGATCCGCGGCCAGACGATCCGCGCGTCATCGATCGCCTCCAGTACAAATCGCGCACGTCGTTTTCGGACAACCGTCGCACGCACGTGTGGCTAGTCGAAGTCGAACGGCCGCAGCCGCAGCAACTCACAACGGGTCCGTTTTACGACCACGCCGTCACGTTCAGCCCGCGCGGCGACGAGATCGCATTTCTTTCAAACCACGAACCCGATCCGGACGCGAACAACAACTCCGATATCTTCGCCGTCGACTTCGGCGGACAAACGCGCCAGATCACCCAGACGAAAGGTTGCGAGTTTGACCCAGTCTGGTCGCCGGACGGCCGCTCGATCGCTTACACCGCCACGCGTCGCGACATCACCACGATCGACAGTGTCGCCGAAGACATGCACCTCTGGGTGATTCCCGCCGCCGGTGGAATGGCGCGCGAGCTCGCGACCGAACAGGACCGGCGCGTGCGCGATCCGCGTTGGTCGCCTGACAGCCGTACGATTCTTTACCTCGCCGGCGATCGTGGTTACACGACGATCTTCAGAACCAGCGCCGAAGGCGGGCGAGTCAGCCGCTTTTCGCTCTACGTGCTCGACGATCAACTCGCGGGCGGCTTCGATCCGCACGACGCGAAGTTCAGAACGGAATATCCCGGCGCGCTGGCCCAACCGTTTCAAATCACGAGTTTCAGTGTCGCCAACAGACCACAGACCGTGACGCGCGGCGGTACGGTTGAAGTCGCGTATCCACTCGGAATCACGCTCGGTCACGCTTTGCGACCGGCTGAAGTGTGGGCGGGGTTGGGCAGTATCGTGCCGATGCGGCGCATCAGCGCGCATAACGATCAGTTCATCAGATCGCTGCGGCTCGTGCAGCCTGAAGAGATCAACTACGCCAGTTTTGACGGCACGCCGATTCAGGGCTGGTTAATGAAGCCGCCTGGTTGCGCCAGTGATCGCAAGTGCCCGTTGATCCTGAGCGTGCATGGCGGTCCACACGGCATGTACGGCTGGTCGTTCAACGCCGCGTTTCAGGTTTACGCGGCGCGCGGTTACGGAGTGCTCTATTTGAATCCGCGCGGCTCGAGCGGTTATGGGCAGAAGTTTTCAGACGGAACGATCAACGAGTGGGGCGGTGGCGACTATCGTGACTTGATGTTGGGAGTCGATGAAGCCTTGC
>DASUOZ010000231.1:0-5314 GCA_036276375.1 Pyrinomonadaceae bacterium
TGCTTTCTCGTGCTCGATCCGTCTGCCTGGCTGAATCGCTCGAAGATGTGCGGCAGAAAGTCTTCCGGCACACCGGGACCGGAGTCTTCAATCCGGACCTCGGCGAGCGAATCGTCCTGGTGCATATGCACCTCGACGGCGCCACGCGCGGGGGTGAACTTCACCGCATTGGCCAGCAGGTTCCAAAACACTTGTTGCAGTCTCTCGACGTCTGCGCGAACGATCACATCGGGCGCGTCGAAGTGCGTGCGGATCTCGATCTCTTTAGCTTCCGCCGCCGGCCGGATCGCATCGATCGCGGCGTGGATCACGAGCAGCAGATCGACGGGCTGGGTGTTGATCCGCAGCTTGCCCGTAACGATGCGCGACACGTCGAGCAAGTCTTCGACGATCTGTTTCTGCATCAGCGCGTTTCGCTCGATGATCTCGATCGCGTGCGCGGCGCCGTCCGCGTCGAGTTGCCCACCACGCAGTAGACGCGACCAGCCGACGACGGCATTCAAAGGCGTACGCAGCTCGTGAGAAACAGTCGCGAGAAACTCTTCCTTCAACCGGCTCGCTTCTTCGGCTTGTTCGCGCGCCTGACTCTCGCGCAACAACAGTTCCGCGCGCTCGTTCTCCGCGCGCACCGCCGGCGTGATGTCCATCGTGACGCCACGCATTGCGACTGGACCACTCGCATCCGAAACCACAATCGACTGCGCCTCGACCCAAACCTCGCGCCCGTCTTTGTGCAGCCACCGAAAACGGCTCGAACCGCCTTTACCGGAAGCAAAAATCGCCGCCGCTTCGGCCGCCGCTCGCTCGCGGTCCTCGGCATGCACGATCTGCAACCAGAAATTCGGCGTCGACAGCCACTCCTCACTGCTGTAGCCGAGCATCTGTTCGACATAATCGCTGACGAAATCGATGCGTTGGTTTGCGGCGTCAGGTTTGCCCCACGCTTCCCACACCACTCCCGGAACGTGGGCGACGATATCTTCAATGCGGCGCCGGTGAATCTCCAGTTCCGATCCGAGTTTGTCTTTGTCTGCCTGGGCGATTCGTCTTTCAGTCGTAACGGCGCCAACGAGCAAGGTCATCAATGAGCTCGTCCCTACAAACGAGATCAGCAGCAACAGCGAAGCGTTTGGATTCGGCTGCGCGAATGGACCATAACCCTCACTCGCGCCCCAAACGGCCAACGCCGCCATCAAAACGATCGCCGTCGTAACGATCCGCTGGTCGAACCTCATCGCGGCCCAAAGCAAACACGGAAGACATAAGTAAGCGAGCGGGTAAGTCTTAACCGGTCCGGGAAACCAGCCGCCAAAAACGATCAGCACCGTAATCAGCAGCAACAGGAACAGCGCCACGATCTCCGGCACGTCGCGAGTTCTCAGTCGGCCGGGTATACCCCACGAGAGCAGAAACGTCCCGACGATTAGGCCGCCGAAACCGTCGCCGATCCACCACGTGAGCCACAGCGAGGTGAAGCGGCCCCACTCCGCCGCGCCGCCCAACCCCAAACTCAAACTTCCGATCGTCGCGCTGACGAGTGGCGCCAACACCGCGGCGCAGACCACGAAACTCATAACTTCGCCAACTGATTCGAGCGACCTGCGCCAACGGACGAGGTGCAGGAGCAGCCAATACCCAACCAGTGCCTGTAACGTGTTGCCGATCGCAATGCCAAAGGCAGAGCCAACGGGAATGTCCGTCAACAGGTTTGCAGCGAGAGCACCGGCGAAGATGCCGGGCCACAGATGTGGTCCAAAGATCAGTAACGAAGCGATCGCGATTCCCGCGGGCGGCCAAACGGGTGTGACGTTGCTGTGGAGTGAGGCGAGTGATAGACCGAGTTCAGCGGCAGCAAAATAGGCGACCGCCAGAAACAGGTTTAGGCCGATCAGGGGACGGGGTTTCTGTTTCATCGACTGGCCTGCGGTACACGAACGGCGAGAGTCTAAATCCGACTTGGTCTTGAAGCAAAGGATGAATGAACTAAAGGATCGGCAAAGAAAAAAGCGCGGCGGTTTAGCCGTCCGCCGCGCCAACTATACCCACAGGAGGAAAGGGGTATTCAACGGCGAGAGTATAGTGGATTCGTAGTGCGCTGGCAATGTGCGGTATCGCACCAAAATCAAATCTTGTTGCTAAACAGACACTAAAAAATGTCAAACGATTGCTATTTACGGCGCAACGCCGACTTCTCTCGGGCGCGCGGTTTATTGTGCTAAGATCGCCCGTCCCCTGAGAGTGAACAAGCCGGCCCTAGTGAGTCTTAGCTTCCTTCCAGTTTTATCGGCCGGGACTCCTTAAGTCACGAGGAGGACTCATGGCCACGCGTGACACGATTGTTATAGGCGCCTCTGCCGGAGGCGTCCAGGCTCTATCTACGTTGGTGGCGGCGTTACCGGGCGATCTGCCGGCAGCGGTTTTCATCGTGCTGCACATTCCGGCTGACTCGACGAGTTTCCTTCCCGAAATACTGGCGCGCGAAGCAAGGCTGCCGGTCGCGCACGCTACACAGGGCGAGCCAATCGTTCCCGGTCGCGTTTACATTGCACCGCCTGATCAGCACCTGCTGCTCGAGGGTAGGCGGGTCAAGCTCGTCCGCGGCCCCAAGGAGAATCTGCACCGACCGTCAATCGATGCTCTGTTTCGCTCCGCTGCCTTGTATGCAGGCCCGCGAGGGATCTGAGTGATTCTCACGGGCGCCAGAGACGACGGCGCGGTGGGTATGCAGGCGATTAAGAAACGAGGCGGGATGGCGATCGTACAAGAGCCTACAGAAGCCCCTTTCGCGAGCATGCCGCTGAGTGTAATGCAGCAGATTAAGGTCGACTATTCACTGCCGCTATCCGCTATCGGACCGATGCTCGACAAGCTCACGAGGCAAGTCGCCGAGGAGGAAGGAGATTATCCCGTGCCGAAGGAGATGGAAATTGAAGCCAGTATTGTGGGACAAGAGCTTGACGCGAGCGGCCTAATCGCCGGCGTTGAAAGGCTGGGCAAAGTCTCGAAGCTCACCTGCCCTGATTGCCACGGCGCGCTGTGGGAGATCAACGACGAAGACTTACTTCGTTATCGTTGCCATGTAGGTCATGCCTTCTCAGCGGAAAGCCTGAGTGATGGACAGACCCAGATGCTTGAAGTTGCGTTGTGGTCTGCCGTTCGCGCGCTCGAGGAACAGATGATGCTCGCCAGGCGCCTCGTGGAACGAGTGCGCCGCGCGAACCATACGCGGTCGGCACAAACGTTTGAACACCGAGCTCGGGAGGCAGAGAGAAACAGCTCGGTGCTCCGCGAACTATTGCTGGGAGACAGCCAAAGGTGGTATAGCCGAGCCGGTAATTCAGGACAAAGATGAGTTAACGATTTCGTGAACCGAGTTCAGTGACTATTGCCGCCTCTAACAGTATGACTAGTGACAAATTCGGAAACGACAGACACGATCTGGTAATAGTTGGTTCTTCGGCAGGCGGTGTTGGTGCTCTCTCCACTCTCGTCAGCACGCTCAACAAAAACTTCCCGGCGCCGATCGTGCTGGCGCGGCACCTGGACCCGCAGCGGCCGAGTCAGCTGGGCTCGATTCTGGAACGGCGCAGCAATTTGCCGATCGTCGTTGTCAGCGAACATGCGCCGACACCGCTCGAGAGCGGTAAAATTTATGTCGTCCCATCCAACAGACACGTCAAGATTCGCGACGGGCACGTTCATCTCGAAGGAAATCACGCAGACCGGCCGAAGCCGTCCGTGGATATGCTGTTGTCGAGCGCCTCCGCATCGTATGGCGAACATCTCATCGCGGTGATTCTGACGGGATCCGGTTCGGACGGAGCTGCGGGCGCAGTAGAAGTAAAAAATGCGGGTGGGGTGGTGATCATTCAAAACCCGCAGACCGCGCCTTATCCCTCGATGCCCCTTTCGCTGCCACCAACGGCTGTCCACCACGTGGTGGAAATGGAACAGATCGGGCCATTGCTTTTCGATATTCTCAAGGGAATAAGTCTCGCGCCGTCGGAAAAAGTCGAGGACCCACTGCGCGACCTGCTGACGCAGGTGAGTGCGCAAACGGACATCGATTTTCGCAACTACAAATCTTCAACGATTCTGCGGCGCATCGGCAGACGAATGGCGGCAACGCACAATTCCAATATTCGTGATTATGCAGACTATCTGCGCACGCATCCGGACGAGGTCCAGGAACTCGTGCGGGCATTCTTGATTAAAGTGACGGGCTTCTTCCGCGATCCCGAGGCTTACGAGTTTCTTAGCTCGACCATCATTCCCGAGCTGATCGAACGTGGAAAAGAAAATGGCCGTATCCTGAGAATCTGGTCAGCCGGCTGCGCGACTGGAGAAGAGGCTTATTCGCTGGCGCTACTCTTCGCCCATCACCTCGGGCCGGAGTTTCCCGAGTGGAGCATCAAGGTATTCGCCACTGATCTCGCTGCGGACGCGATCGCTTTCGCGCGTCGTGGTTTGTATCCGGCAAACGTCCTGAATGATCTACCGCCCGAGTACCGCGAGCGTTTCTTCGAACGAATCGATCACGGCTACCGAGTTGCGAAAGTCTTGCGACAGATCGTCATTTTCGGCCAACAGGACATCAGCCGCGGCGTGCCGTTTCCGCGCATCGATCTCGTCAGTTGTCGCAACCTGCTGATCTACCTGAAACCGGAACTGCAACACGTCGTGCTCGATCTGTTTGCCCATTCATTGCATCAATCGCGCGGTTACCTGTTTCTCGGCAAAGCCGAAACGGCGCGGCCCACGAAAGCAACCTTCGAACTAATAAACAAGAAATGGAAGATCTATCGTTGCACGGGTGGCCCGTTGGCGTTCCCGGTGCACGCCCCGGGTCTTGCTCAGCAACCTGATCATGCGAACGGCAGGGAAACACGCCGCCAGCTTGTTCCGCAGGTACTACCGAGTCCCCTTGATCTGACGCAGGCCGAAGTCGAAGTCGCGCAGTTGCGGCGTGTTAATGAGACGATGCTTCGTTACACAAATGTGGCCGTAGTGATTATCGATCGCGTGTATCGCATCGTCACCATCAACGCGGCGGCGCGCCGGCTGCTCGGCGTGCGCGATATCGCTTACGACCAGGACTTCCTGCACACCGTCAGAGGCATGCCCTACCAGGAAGTGCGCCGCGCGATCGATACTGCCTTTCGCGAACGCTCAACGATAACGGTTCCCGACCTGGAGCTGGACCAGCAGGTTGGAGGCGCCGGCCGTTACATTAACCTCACGATCATGATCATGCAGGTCGAACAGGGCGCGCCGGAGCTCGCCGTGATTACGGCTATGGACATCACCGAAATGG
>DASUOZ010000232.1:0-2357 GCA_036276375.1 Pyrinomonadaceae bacterium
GCTGATCTGCTCGAGCCTGAGGCTTTGGAAGCGGCAGTTCGTCAGGCCCGGCAGTTTGGTGGTGGTGAAACGGTTGTGATCTCGGCGATTAAGCCAGCAACGCTGGATGTTCTACTCGAGAAAGCCGGTGCGGTGCTGGCTCGCAACCTCGGCAATGGCGTCGAAGGCGAGCTCACTGCAAAATCGAGAATGGTTGGTTAGCTCTCTAGCGCTGCCAACGTTTATCCGTAATGGGACTGCGTCCGCGATTCAAGACCCCCTTTAGCCAGGCGCGCGATAAGCTGACGGCTTACGCATTTCGCCCGCTGATGTATTTCAGGCCGCGGACCCGCTTCCTGATCGGCTGTGGCATCCTCGCCATCGTCACGACTTTCCTGCTCAGCAATCGTTCCTCTTCGTTCACTGAAACTTACAAGATCGGCGACATCGTTGGACGCTCGATCATCGCTCCCGCCGACGTCACGGCCGTCGATGCGGCTGAGACTGAAAAACGAAAAGCCACGGCGCGCGAGTCTACTCGTCCTGTTTTCAATTTCGATTCGAGCCGTGCGGAAACGTCAGTACAGAGTTTTCGTTCTGCGTGGGAAGATCTGAACAAGCAAACTTCCGAGGGCCAGAAGTCGCCAGTCTGGAGTGGTGAGGGCGGCGCCGCGGTCGCGCAAGCGATCGCCGCACACAACTTCAACGAAGCCGATCTCGAACGCATCGCTTCAATCATCCGTGAAATCGCCGCCGGCCATATCTACGACGACGCTGATACCGAGCGTCTCCAGCACGAGATCGTACTCGTCCTGGACATACGCAGCCCGCAGTCACACGTGATCGTTCCCGCACCAAGAACGAGAATGACTTCGCTCTCGTCCGCGCGCCGCAGTCTTGAACTGCGACTCGCCAATCTTCCGCGTTGGACGGCAGCTCAAAAGACCGCACTAACGACCGCACTACTGCCGTTGATTCGTCCAAACGTAGTGCTCGACCAGATGGCGACCGCGGCTGCCCGTGAAATGGAGGCCAACCGGATCTCACCGGTTGTAATTTCACTGAAACGGCACCAGGTCGTGGCGCGCGAAGGCGACACCGTCACGCCGACTATCCTCGCACAGATCAACGCGATCAAAAGCACCGGTCATGCAGGCAGGCCGTGGCATAACTTTTTCGGGTTGCTGCTGGTTGTGATCGCCGTCTACTGGGCCGCATGGAAGTTTGCGGAGCACAGGGGCGCCGGTAGTGCACTGACCCTCGGCAAGCACAGAGCATTTGCCCTCGTTGCATCGGCAATCGTGGTCCAAACTGCGTTGATGCGGATCGGGCTCACTTTTGGCGAAAGCCTTGCAGCTCGAATGGAGGCGCCCTTCAACGATCCACTCATCTGGAACTTCGCCATTCCGTTTGCCGCCGCGGCACTCCTGGTCGCCGTGCTGGTCGATACCCAATTAGCTTTTCTGGTCGGAATCATCACTGCCCTGTTCGCCGGAATGCTGGCGCCAGGCGGAATGCAGAAAGCATTGTTCGCGATGGTTTCGTGTTCGGCGGCGATTTACGGCATCGGACGTTATCGCGAGCGACAGTCAGTCACACTCGCGGGCCTGCTCGTCGGCGCAGTAAATGCCGTGATGGCTATTGCCCTCATCGCGTACGCCGAACAACCACTGACACTGCGAACAATCCTGATGGCTGCGGGTTGCGGCTTCGCGGGCGGATTGCTGACGGCAGTCTTTGCAGCAGGCGGATTGCCAATCAACGAATCGTTCTTCGGAATACTTACCGACGTCAAACTGCTCGAACTCTCAAACGCAGATCTGCCGGTGCTGGGCCAACTCGCCATGCGCGCGCCCGGCACGAATCAACACTCACATGCCGTAGGTCAACTTGCAGAAGACGCCTGTCGCGCAGTTGGTGCAAACCCGCTGCTCGCGCGCATCGGAGCGCTCTATCACGACATTGGAAAGCTCGCGGCTCCCGAGTACTTCGTCGAAAACCAGCAGGGCGATAACCCGCACGATCGACTCCGCCCGTACCAGAGCGCGAAGATCATCACGAGTCACGTCACGTACGGTTCTAAACTAGCCAAAGAGATCGGCCTGCCGAAGCAGATCGCCGACTTTATTCCGCAACATCACGGCACACGCACTTTGCACTACTTCCTGCGCAAGGCCCAGGCGCAAGCCAAACCCAATGACACCGTGGACGAAGCTGACTTTCGTTATCCGGGGCCGAAGCCGCAGTTCAAGGAAGCGGCGATTATGATGCTCGCCGACTCGTGTGAAGCGGCAGCACGTTCACTCGCGCGGCCTGATCCGGAAAACATCCGCGCGATCGTCGTTAAGATCGTCGATGCGATTGTGAGCGACGGGCAA
>DASUOZ010000233.1:0-4744 GCA_036276375.1 Pyrinomonadaceae bacterium
GGCTAACGGATTGGTTTTGCTCGCCTCGGGTCAGTTGAAAATCGTCTCGTGCGTGATCAAGACGGAAGTTGTTGAAGAGGATCTGGCAATAGCGGTACTAACGGGAGGCGGAAATGCGCGCGTATGAATACCGGCACGTCGTCGGCTTCGAAGAGACGAACTTGATCGGCAACGTCTACTACGCGAACCACGTGCGCTGGCAGGGCCGGTGTCGCGAGATGTTCCTGCGTGACAAAGCTCCCGAAGTTATCGACGCACTCAAGTACGGTCTCGTGTTGGTGACCACACGCGTGTCATGTGAGTTTATGGCGGAGCTTGTTGCCTTCGACGAGGTCGTCGTACGCATGCGTCTCGGTGACTTGGGCCAGAACCGCATCACGATGAACTTCGAGTATTGGCGGAATAGCGCTGCGGGCGAAGAACTGGTGGCCCGCGGCGAGCAACAAGTCGCCTGCATGCAGCGCGAGGGCGAGCAGGTGCTTCCCGTTCCTGTTCCGATTCAGTTGCGCGAGGCGTTGAAGGAATATGCGACCAACTGAACTGTTAAGAAACGCAGCCTACGATAGTGGGACGATTTCGACGTGCCGTGAAGATACGATTGCGTCGCACCGGCGTGCGGTCGAGCGCGTGATCACGACCGCGCGTGAGCGACTGGGCGAACCGATCTCACTGCGCGACATGTCGCGGGTCGCCTATCTCAGCGCCTTTCACTTCAACCGTGTATTTCACGAGATCACGGGTCTTCCGCCGAATAAGTTTATTTCAGCTATGCGGCTGGATGAGGCGAAGCGGCTGCTTCTGAACACCGAACTAAGCATCACTGAGATCTGTTTCGAAGTCGGCTACAACAGTCTCAGCACTTTTACCAGGCGATTCAATGAACGCGTCGGACTTGGACCACGTGAGTTTCGCTATCTCGCTGATCGAATCACGCCGGCATCAGTCGAGTCACTGTGCGCGCACTACGCGGAACTAACGGGACGCGCGGCGCCCCAGCCGTCGGTTGAGGGTTTCGTCAAATCGCCCAAGCCTGGCAGTGGGCTGATCTTCGTCGGCCTCTTTGACGCGCATATACCGCAGAGCCGGCCTGCCGGTGGCGCTCTCCTGACAGCTTCGGGCCCGTTCCGCATCGGACCGGTTCCCGACGGAATCTATTACCTACTCGCCGCGGCGCTGCCGAACCTCGGCGACACGCTTGGCTACTTATTGCCCGACAGTTCAAACCTTTTAGTGGGCGCGGGGAACGGACCGGTGATCGTGCGTCAGGGCCGAGCTAATGGCAGCTTCAACATTTCCCTGCGGCCGATGCTCTTAACCGATCCGCCACTCCTCGTCTCTCTGCCGTTCCTACTTGCCGACACCGTCAAGTGAAACCGAGTTTAGCGGACGACTTTCCAAAGCCTGAGCAGACTCGGAATCAGCAGTAACGTAGTGACGGCGCAGGTTAGGAGACACAGACAGACCATCACGCCGAGCTGTAGGTTGGGAGCAATTTCAGACAGCATCAACACCGCGAACCCCGCGGTGATTGAAGCCGCGCTCACGCAGATCGCCGGCCCGGTGAGCTCGAGCGTGCTGCGCAGCGCTTCTCCCGCGGGTATTCCCTGTCGCAGTCTCTGCCGATAAGCCGTCGTCAGGTGGATAGCAAAATCCAATCCGATGCCGAGCGCGATGCCCGCGAACATCGAGTTCGCGATTCCAAGCGGCGTGCCCGCGACTGCCAGCGCGGCAAGCACGACGAGCAGACTGAAAGCGACGGGCAACACGGCAATGAAACCCATCCGCAGCGACCCCAGCAGTAACGTGATGAGAATCAGATCCGTTACCAACGCTAAAACGATCGAGAACGCCTGTCCTTCGACCAGCAAGCGCACCGTCAGGTAGCTGATCCAGCCGTCGCCGAAAGGCACGATTCTATGGCCCAACCCCTGTTTTGACATTTCGCGCTCGGCGGCTTGCAGCACGTTATCGATGCGTCGGTAATCAGCGTCGCGGATGAAGATCGTAAGGCGCGCGCGTTGGTGCTCGCTGTCAACCCGCTCTCGGATCGGCGCCAGCGTCGACCGCGAGAGCACTTCAAGCGCCAGCTCGACGTCCTTATTTCTGAGAGGAACGCGTCCACTCTGAAGCCCTGCCCGGTATGTGCCGTAGTTTAAGCCCGCAACGAGCGACGAATTGGTCCGCACCATGTCGTTGAAGAGACAGTTGACGGCGCCGACATGCGGAACCCTCGCCAGGACCCACTCGAGCGAGCCGAGTGCCGACATCCCTTCCCTGCTGTTGAACCACGCTCCGTGTTTCGCATCCACCATCAATTCCAGCGCCGTTGTTCCCGCGAGCTTTTCGTTGAAGAACCTGTCGCCTTGAACGATGTCACTATCGGTGGGCAGGTTGCGGATCCAACTATCGTCGACGCGTAAGCGCGTGATCGCGAGGATCGCGCACGCTGCGATCAGAACGGCGCAGACGGCGACGCGACGCGGACTCGCTCGACCAGTCAACAAGCGCAGCGCCGACGTTGCGGGACGGCCGCCGAGGGCAACCGCCGCCATCTCGCCTTTCCAGCGGATTTGCGGTTTGAGGAGCACGAGCAACGCCGGCAGCAGTGAGAACGTGAACAACGTCGAGAAGATGATCGCCGCGGACCCGAACAGGCCAAAAACGCGCAAAGGGTTAAGACTCACAGCCGCCATCGACAGCAGTCCGACGACGGTTGAGACGGCGGTCGCCGCCACGGGGCGAGTGGCACTACTGAATGCCGCCACAATCGTATCCTCGACGGTCGAGTGTTTCGCGTGTGCTGCCTCGTTGAAGAAATGCCCGAGCGCGTAAACGTCGTCCGACACACCGACACAGATCAGCACCACCGGCAGCACCAACGTCGTGACGAACACCGGTTGACCTGTCAGGCCCATCAGGCCCGACATCCAGACGAGACTCACTCCGATTTCCGTGAGCGACAAAAGCGCGGGCACTGGATGGCGAAACGACAGAAACAGCATTACGCCCAGGACGGCGATGACGGCAGGTATCAACCGTGCGAGGTCACGGGCAGTCGCGCGGCCCAGAACGGCCTGGGCCAGGGCCGACCCACTCAGATAGATCGCGTCTGCGCCATTCGACTCGCTCGCGATCAGCGAGCGCGTCTGTTCAAGCAGGCGATACCGGTCTGCGCCCGGCTCGACTTTCGCAATGATGGCTGCACCTTTCCCGTCCGGCGACACGAGCACACCTCTGTCATACGCGCGACGGCCCACGTCCCGGCGCAGTTGTTGGATGATCTCTTTGTTTAGTTGGTCCTCGGGCTGGTAGAGTGGACCCGTGTCGACCTCGCCATCAACGAGAGCGATTCGCGGTACAGTGGCGATGCTGACGACCGAGCCTGGGACGACTCCCTCAACTCGAGCAAGGCCGGCACTCAACCGCGCAATGCGTCGCAGTGTCTCAGGCGTATAAACGCCTGACTCATTACCGACGCCAACCAACACGAGGTCGCGCAACTCGAAACGCGCCGCGGCCTGGTCGCCTTCGGCGAACTCAGGCAGACCGGAAGGAATTAACGAGCGGCCGTCAAGCCGCAGTTGAATTCGTGGGATAAAGACAAGGGCGCAAACGGTGATAACACCCACAAGCGCGATGACAGTGCGCGGGTGTCTGACCGAAAACCTTAAAAGGTGAGTGATCAGAAACACAGATCACCCTAGCGCAACCGTGCGATCTTTTTCTTGTTCAATCTTGCTAAAGTGTCTCCGTAAATCGGCGAGGCCGGCGCTTTGCGGCGGGTTGGTACCTGCGGTAACGTGAGGGGCTGATGATGAAGTCAATGACACTCTTGCTGATCTTGCTCGGTCTCATCTTACAGACGACAGGCCGCACATCGGTTCGGTTTGAAGATTACGAAGTAGCGATCTACAAAGGCGCCATTCACCGGCCCAAGTGGATACGGCGCGTTGCAGATGATGAGTGGCGAGATGATGCCGGTAAGCTGGTCGCGCCTCCGGCAATAAACTTCGCCGGGAAATACTTCGTCGCCCTGCATAGCTGCGGTACCAGTTGCCGGTACTACACCATGACAGATCTATCCTCCGGCCGTGAGCTCAATCTTTTGAAGCACTTTGGCACTGCGGAACCAGCGCCTACCACGCGCGAGGGTTATTCATACGTCACCGATCTTGTGACTCAGGCGAACAGCAAATTGCTGGTGGCCCAATTTCGCGTCGGCGTACCGCACGGAGAGGAATGTCGTGAGCGTGCGTTCGTACTCGACGGCGAGAAGCTCACACCTGTGACGAACACTCGTCGGAGTTGCTCAAACTTTTAGTTCAAGTGTGAAAGTAACCCGGAGCGGAGACGGTGAAAACGCCTCCGCTCTCGGTTCTTCAATCGAAACGCGTTTACTGCAACGACACGTCGTCAACTCTGAATATTGTCGGCAACGTGATGTCGTTCGTGCCACGGAATTGAATCCGCACTGTCTGGCCGGCGAACGAGCTGAGATTGAACGGTCCTCTCAGAACGTACACTCCCGCCGTCCCACTATTCTGATTACTGAACGTCGCCAATGTTGCGAGCAACGTCCCGCCCGTACTTCGTACTTCAATGAAGAGACGATCGAAAACTGATGCACCCGCGGCCTCGTTGGTGGTGATGTTTAGCCAGAACTGCAAGTTCGAACAACCACTGGGAACAGTAACCGTTTGGAACAGAGTTCCAGTCGTACTATTCACTCCATTCAGGATCGCGT
>DASUOZ010000234.1:0-2209 GCA_036276375.1 Pyrinomonadaceae bacterium
TTCACTCCACCGGCGTTCATACCGGTTTGGACTGTGGCTTCGAATTAGAAATTACCCTGCCCAACCCGAGCGCCGTTGTGGAACTCCAGCTGGTCCACTCCGCTGCGGCTCCTACGGTCGAAGCATTGAACGCAGCGGGAAGGGAAGTGGACCAAGCCTTGGTCAAAGCCTCACCGGGCCAGGTCCAGACAGTCGTCCTGCGTGGTACGGCGATTCAGCGGTTGGTGATTCGCGCGCCGCAGAGTGAAGTGCTGCTCCTTCGCGCGGCTTTTCAACCGCGCGACGACACGCCGCTGCGAGAACGACCTGACGATCACGACTCGACCACCCGCAATCGGGATCTTTCACTCGGGATTCCGAGCCGTTTTGAACGCCCGGCTGTGGATTGGAAACAAGCTACTGCAGCGGCCGGTGCAGCTCGTGGCGCCGCTGCCTTCCAGCGTCTGTCGCTTAGCCAACCTCCTACAAACTGTTTCTATTACGACCTGCGTTTTTTCGGCTCGCACGACCAGGTGCGCGTAACGATCGGTGTTCCCGTGGTCCTCGCTATCGCTATGCGGGAAGGCAAAGCAGTCGCGACCGAGATGCTGCCTGTTTCCGGTGGAGTGCAGGTAGTGAACTTTGTGGGCCGGGAGATTGATCGGTTGCTACTTTACGTGAAACAGGCGGCCAACATCCTGATTGTCTGCGTCGACGACTTACTGACACCAGAGCAAGAGGAAGAAGAATGGGCCTCGGCGCCGTTTCTCGCCAAACGCATTCATTTGCCGATCAAACAGATCAACGGAGCGCTCACATCGTCAGCCGACGAGAATGCGTTGGCCCAGTCGCGGCTTCTGCCCGGTGAGACGTTTGTTGCCGCCGACTTTGAGGAAGTCGCCGAAGTCATGAACGCGACGGCGGTACTCTCGAACGAAATCTCTCCGGTAAGGTTCACGACAGTCACCCGAGAACGCATCGAAGATCCCCTCATCGAATTGCGTCCCTGGCCCTACGCGTTCTCCCTGTTGACTGATCCTGCGTGGAGGCGAATGCTTGGGTTTGCCTTCTTCGATAAAATTGGGTTAACCCCGGGCCAGGTATACGATTATCGCGTCACTGGCCGTTTCCGCCGCCGTGATTTGGAAGAGATCTGCTGCGGGTTTCATACCATTCCGATTGGAACCACGCTCCCGCGTCGATTTCGCTTACACTCGATCCTGCTCAATACATTCCAACCGTCCCTGGTCACCATCGAGCCGGCCCCAGCCGAAGACGTGTTGGACGCGGTGGGCCTCAAGGGGATAGCCCTTGGACCAGCAGAACCAGGTGACGCAAGTATCTCGATTACCTATCCAGCGCCGGTGCGACGCGCAATTCTCGAGTTCCTGCCCGGACCGAATCACGCTCTCAGTTTTCGCGCGAAAACAAGCGATTACATAGCCGGACTGAGCGGACAGACTTTTGCCGGATCGATTCCTGCGCAACGGCGCGTGGTTCTCAACTTCGCTGAACCTATCGACACGCTCGTTCTTAGCGGGACTGGCTTTTTGTGCGGCGTTCGAATAGCACATCCGCTCGCACTTGGTGGGAATCCCGAAGACGTTCTGCGGCGTTCAGTAATTCTCAGGGGTGTGCTTTTCGCAGCGACGCCGGCGCCACCACCGCCACCTTTTCTGGGCACCACAAATCTTCAGGACTTCCAGCTTCCGGGAGATCCCGCAATCACTACACAGCATCCGCCTAATCAGATCGGTTATCGGCTCTCATGGCTGCCGCCACCATCCACCCAGCTTGTTCCCTGGCCGCCCGAGCTGGGCGCGTTTCCGCCGTTTGACGTCGTCAGCTTCGCGCTGGAACGAAGCCGTACCGATACGGGTGGTCCATTCGAAGAGATCGAAGCAAAGACGTTGTTCTTTGGTAGCCGCGGCGCGCGCCGGCAGCCGCCACAACTGTACCCCGGCATCGACTTGCTGAAGCTATTTCCCGAAGTGGCAACGCCGGAGCCGCCAGTCTCTCTCTTCATGGAAACTGAGGATGTGCTTCAGAGTCCTTCACGTTCTGGTCCTCCACCGGGCAGTTTCCACCAATACCGGATCTTTTCGGTCGACGCGATCGGCCGTCGCTCCACTCTACCGACAGTAGGTTCGATCGTACGACTCGAAAAGCGAGTGCCACCGCCGCAACCTGTTGGTCCAACAACGCCTGTACCGGCCGGAGCGATTCGTCC
>DASUOZ010000235.1:0-2036 GCA_036276375.1 Pyrinomonadaceae bacterium
GTCGTCGGCGAGTTTGACACTGCCGCTAATCTCCGCGGGAAATACTATCAACGGGTTGAAAGTCGCCGGCAGCGCTGCTTTGTTACCGGCAATCGCAGGCGGCGAGAGCACCGTCAGTGTCGCTTGCTGAATTCCGAAATCGACGATGTTGGCGACGCTGATCGCGCGCTGTGAAGTGGAAGGGCTTCCCACGATGTAGTGCGTATCGCCTGCGTTACCGGCTGAAGTGACGACGATTACGCCTGCGAGCGCCGCATTGCTGCTTGCGGTTGCGCTGGCGTCAGTCGCAGTGCCGAAATTGGAACCCAGCGACATGTTGATCACGTCCACGTGATCGGCAGGGTCGCCGTCGCCGTTCGGATCCACGGCCCAGTTGATTGCCTGCGTCGTCAGACCCGTGCTACCCGCACAACCGAAGACTTTCAACGCGTACAGTTGAGCTCTTGGTGCGACGCCTGGTCCGATGTTGAACGAAGAGAAGGGCACGGAGCCGTCGTAGGGACCGAGGAAAGTCGTGCCTGCGGCAGTGACACCCAGACCGGTGGCGGTGCCGGCAACGTGTGAGCCGTGTCCGTTGCAGTCGAGCGGGTCCGGATCGGGCACTGGTACGTTGGCGCCGGTGTAAGCATCGCCGGCGAAGTCCATGCCACCGACAACTTTCGCCGTCGGAAACGTTCCTGGCTCGATGATGGCGCGATTGTTTGCGGAGTAGGCCGCGGCGGTGCCGGGTCCGCCAAAGTTCGCGTGCGAATAATCGACGCCGGTGTCGATGACGGCGATTTTGACGCCGTCGCCGGAGTTGCCGCCCGTTGCTGCCCAGGCGGCGGCGGCTTTAATAAAAGACACACTCGATGAATTCTCGATTGTGTGAACGGGCAGCGCGTGGACGGCTTTAACGTCGGCGTGCGATCTGAGCTGCGGGAGAATGCCGGCGTTGATTCGGGCCGCGATACCGTTGTAAGCAGCCTGCACGCTGTAAAGCACTCTGGCGCTCTGGCCAAAATTCCCCATTCGGGCGAGCACTCGTTGTTGTGCGCCTCTGATTCGCGCCATTTGTGCGCGCGCTGCGGCTTGAGCCGCGGCGCGTTGTGGTGGATTCGCTGCGCGGTCACTCTGATTGCCCAGAGTTTGCGCATAGACTCTGGCGGTGGGTTGATCGAACAACTCGATCATCACGTTGAAGTCGCCGCTATCCGGAAGTTCATCCTGCGCGATAAGTTCGCCGACGGGACGATCATTAGCTAATTGCGTCCGATCGAATCCGGTGGTTTGCGCGCGACTCACTTCATCCGGTTGCGTGAGTATGTAGGTGAGCGCCCCGAGGGCTACTGCTAGTGAGAGTGCTTTTAGTAGAGTTCTTCGCGACATCTTTCTTGCCTTTCAATTGATGGGTTGTGGGAACGTGGGGCCTTCTGTTGCCGCAGGTACCGAAGGCGAAACGCGGACACACTCACGTGACGGGGTTTTCCGGGAATGTGAGCTAACTTATTACGTCGAGGCCGAAACTATGACCGATTAACTTAATGAGCTTTAG
The DNA here is from genome assembly GCA_036276375.1 of Pyrinomonadaceae bacterium. Lineage (GTDB taxonomy): Bacteria > Acidobacteriota > Blastocatellia > Pyrinomonadales > Pyrinomonadaceae > PSRF01. The sequence continues at coordinate 1,535 of DASUOZ010000235.1, forward strand.
ACTGATGACAGGCGCGCTTACTAATATAGGACACTAAACTCGCGAGACAAGTTTGCACGACGCGCTATGCCGCTTTCAAAACAACAAATCTCCACTTACCACGACGCGGGCTATCTCGTTCTCGAAGACTTTGCCGCCGAGCGCGACTGCGACCTGCTGCGCGCGCGCGCCGAGGAGCTGGTCCGCGAGTTTGATCCGGCAGATGTTGTTTCCATCTTCTCGACTCACGAACAGAACCGGCTCACCGACGAGTACTTCCTGACCTCAGGCGATAAGATTCGTTTCTTTTTCGAAGAGAACGCCTTAAATGCGGACGGCACGCTCAAGTATGAGAAAGAAAAGTCGATTAACAAGATCGGACATGCGCTTCACGATCTTGATCCGGTTTTCGATCGCTTCTCACGACTTCAAGCTGTCAAAGAGTTAGCGACAGCGATCGGTCTCGACGGCTACCTGCTCCAGTCGATGTACATCTTCAAACAGCCAAACATCGGCGGCGAGG
>DASUOZ010000236.1:0-3005 GCA_036276375.1 Pyrinomonadaceae bacterium
CAGAGTGAGAAAGTCAGCGTATGACTCAGCCAGGCGGGCCGGAGCGCTGCTCGGCTCGTGGACCAATGAAAACGGCGACACGCCGAAACGTGTCGCCGAAAAGATCTTACAGATCTATGGTTCTTAGGGCGCGCCAAAGCGGGAGCGGTATTCGGGCGAAACGATGAAGGCCCGCACCATCTCCGCGGTGCGCCAGTCGTTGAAGAGATTCAATTTCGCCAGCCAGAACGCGTAACCGTCAGGGTCCGGATCGCGTTGCAGGTAACCGAAATACTCCATCTGCACAAACGCCGCATTGAACAGGTTGTCATAAAACGCCTTGCCGTAAGTCGTGTTGAACTGAAGATGTCCGTCCGCGATCGTGTTGGTGCCGTCCACGATCTTGAACAGCACACTGGCGCGCGTTTCGGTCGCGCCGTTCAGACCATTGATCAGGGCCTGACGGTCCGTGCTTGACGGCGTTACGCCCGTCGTTTGGAACAACCGGTCAACATACTGCGTGTTGCTCAGCCCGTCGTAGATCGCGCGGAACTCCGCTCGGGTCACAAACGCATTGACAAACGCCTGCTTGTTCGCATTGATGACGTTGGGCGCCAAAGCATCGTTCACGACGATGCCCTGCCCGACCGTCGCCGCATCGCGCGTGAACTCGTCTGTTGGACCATTACCGCCACCAAAGTGCGGCATGCGTCCCAACGATCCGCGATACACACGCAACACAAAGTAGCCGGTGTTCTGAAACTCGGGTGACAAAAAGAACGCCACGCTGGTGTTGTCGCGTTTGCGGTCCACACACTTTGCTTCCGTCTCGCCCGGGAGCCGAAACGCCGGATTACTACATTGCGTGATCTCTCCGGTCCAGTGGTCCCAACCCGGGCCGTCAGGCTCGCGCCGCAGGAAGTCTTTGTACTGCCAACGCACGAAGGTTCGCGCGTCGTCGATCGGATTAGCCGGTGGCGGCGTCGAACTCACGGTGAAGTTCAACGTCTCCACCGTGGTTCCCGAGTTCTGGAAAGTGAACGTGTAATTGCCGGCAGCCAGGGCTCCCAGATCCCAGATCTGCGCCGTGTTACTGATCGCCTGCACTGAGCCGCCACTGAAGCGTTCGACTCGCACATCAGCGGTAAAGTTGTTGCCGGAGCGCGTTGGCGTACCCCAGTCAGTAACGATAAAACCCGCGTCCGGGAACGTCAGCTTCGCGTAAACATACGTGTGGCCGTCAAGCTGCTTCCAACTGTTCAGCACGACCAGTGACGAATTGAGGACCGTTGGCTGCCATTTCGGTGTCGTGCCCGCAAGCGTCAACGAGTAGGTGCCGGTTTGACCTGGCGTGAACGAACTGACTTCGATCGTATAAATGCCGGAAACACCGACAGTCAGCATTCCGCTTCCGCCGGGTATGCGCGAGTTTGTTCCGCCGCCACTGTCGTCGTCGTTAACAATAACGGCGCCGTTTGGTCCCACCAGGGTCATGAACGGATCGGAAAGCGTGTTGCCCAGAAGCGTGGCGGCAAACTGTTGTCCCGCGGACGCGAGGAAAGTGTAACGATCGGCGCGCGCGCCCGCCGCGTTTCTGATCGGTGATTCGCAATCGCTGTTGGTTAGATCGCCGCCTATCGTCTGTCCGATCGCGATCGGAGTGACTGAACAGGCTGGTCCAGTGCCGGCTTGCGTAATCGGAATCCGCAGTCCACCAATGTCGGAACTCGTGCCGCCGCCCGACAGAAGGTTTCCGCTGGGCGCGATCAGCACGAATGAACGGCGTCCCATCGAATTACTATTCGGCGAGACATTGACACTGAAGACGCGAGTTCCAGCCGACCCGGTTGCAACCAACACGGCAATCCAGCTGGACCCACCCGAGGCCGAATCGGGTATAGCCCCGTAACCCAAACAATTTCCAAACTCGCTGATGGTCAGACTTGCCGCCCCGCCTCCGGCTGGAAAACTCAGCGCGCTCGGGCTGGGCGTTAACGTGCAATCGCTACGGGTGAATCGCAGTTGGTAGTTTCCGGTTTGCCCCGGCTGCGACGACGTCGCCTCGATGGTGTATTTACCGGATTGCGGCAACGTGAAGACGTTACTCGGCGAAAACTCCGGTATGCGAGCGTTGACACCCGAGTCACTGAATTCAGCCTGGTCGACTATGGTGCCGTCAGGACCAATCAGATAGAGATACGGATCGAGAATCCCTGATATGTGATCCATCCTGATCGTGATCTGTTGGCCCATCGTGCCGCCGAACGTGTAGGAATCGGCGAAGTGTGGATTACCTCTTGCAGACGAGCGGCAATCCGAGTTGCTTAACGAGGCATCGATCGGCACTCCGGATGTAACCGGCGTCTCGACGCAGGTATTCGCCGGCGGCGGCGTACCGGAACTCAGCAAACAACTGCCGTACGCGGTGGCATGGCCCACGATCTGCGAACGGGAGAACATACAGAAACTGGAGCCCGTTCGACTTCCGAGACCCGATTCCATGATCGAGTTGTCGCAGGAGATCAAAAACTCCGGCGGCACGTCTTTGCCGATTTGGTTGGTGTGAACACCGGAGAAGTTATGGCCAATTTCGTGGGCCGTCAGGATCATCGTGCGTGCGTCAGAAGCACCATTCAATGGAAAACGCTGCGACAGACCGTAAGCACCGTTCGGAGATCTACAGACAACCGCCAGTGAAGCAATGCCGATCGTGCCTCCCGTCATGTCTCGACCTGTCCACAGGTGGGCCAGGCTCCGCGTCTGCGAGAAGTTCGCTTGCCAATAATTCCTGAACGCGGTCAACAGATCGGCCGCATCGGCCGTGTTGTAGGGATCGGTCGCCGCGTCAGTCCATGTGTTCTGAAAGACGATTTGAAAAGTTACGCCAATCTCAACCTGATAAATGCCGTCCACCACGTTCATGATCTGGAGGATCCGGTTGTTTGCCGCATCCACGCCACCGAGACCATTCACATACTCAGCGTCTGCGTCCGTGGCCAGACGCACGATCGACATCGGCGAAACTG
>DASUOZ010000237.1:0-4395 GCA_036276375.1 Pyrinomonadaceae bacterium
GCTGAACTCAAAACTCCGAGTAGATCGCTTTGAGTTCAAGCTTTAGCTTGCGCGCGAAACGGCAGCCTAAAGGCTGAACTCAAAACTCGCTTATCCTGCCACAATTCACCAAGCCACGGTGTTTCAAAAGTAAGCGCAACGCCCCCATGCGAATCTTTGTAACTTTTTCCTGATTTGGTCGTTTTAACTTCAGGACCGTCGCTCGGCTCGCGAAGATAAAAGCCCCGCTGCTACTTCCGATAGCAACGAGGCTCTGATGACAACACAAGTTCGTTTTAACCTTGCGGCGCACGAAGATGCATCGTCGGCACCGGCATCTTAACGCACATGGTTAACGGGCTTCAACCTCGGGGAGGTTTAACATGCGCCGCCATGTGTTTTCTTTCGCCGCACTTTCCTTTGCAATCTCCACACTCCTATTAACTACCGCTCAAGCCCAGACCCAAACACCAGACGCCGCGATCGATCACTTCCAAAAGGCCCTGAAGCTGACCGACCGTGGCGATATCGATCGCGCCATTGAGGAATATTCAAAAGCAATCGCGATCAGTTCCCGTTTAGATACGCGTAAGAAACTGGCGCCGCCGGCTGCGATTAACTCGTTCGCGGGCCCCAACGATCCGGTGGATCTTTCGCTCGAGAACATCCGCGTTATCGATCCCTTTACCGCCCATGCGTACAACAATCGTGGACTTCTTCGCTACCAACAAAGCGACCATCTCGGGGCGATCGAAGACTTCAACGCAGCACTGCGCATCAGGCCCGCCCTGGCTGCCGCCTACCTCAATCGTTCCGCGGCGTTTCGCGCGAACGGCGATGTGCAAAGCGCCTTGCAAGACCTCGATCGAGCCATCGCGCTCAAGAAGGATTTCTTCCAGGCCTATAACAATCGCGGCAGTCTGCACCACGACCTCGGTCACGACAAGGAAGCGCTCTCAGATCTCAATCGCGCGATCGAGCTGAAAGACGATGTTGCCGATACCTATTACCTTCGTGGTTACGCCTACATGGCAGTGAACAACCTCGACGCGTCACTGAAAGACTTCAACCGCGCCATCGAATTGGCGCCCGGTATGGCGTGGGCCTACCAGGGCCGCGGCACCGTGCTGATGAAGAAGGGTCGGATGCAGGACGCGATTAACGACTTCAACCGCGCGCTGGAAATCAATCCCGACATCGTCTGGGCCTATTTGAATCGCGGACTGGCGAGGGTATATCTCGGCAACGAAGCGGAAGCCCAAATTGATTTTGATAAGTGTCTGAAGTTAAAGCCGGAGCTGAAGGATCAGATTGCGGAGAGGATCGAGCTCGGGCGCCATCTGCGACGCGTAGGAAAACAGTAACGTTTACTGGTCGTGCGCGAGGTTGAGGCGTTCGATGCCTCGCGCGCGGCCGGTAGTCTCTTCCACGTCTATCACCGCACCACAGATGCGCACCTGCCCGCTCGAGTGATCGGCTCGGCGGGCAGTCACTGAAGTAAAGCGCGCGATCACGTCTGACTTGTTCATTCCGATAACGCCGGCGTAGCTACCGGTCATTCCCAAATCCGTCAGATAAGCGGTGCCCTGCGGCAGGATTCTCTCGTCCGCGGTCTGCACATGCGTGTGGGTGCCGACCACGGCCGACACGCGGCCGTCGAGGTGCCATCCCATCGCCACTTTCTCCGACGTGGCTTCGGCGTGCATGTCGACAAGTCGCACAGTCGCTCTCTCCGGCAAGGAGCCTACAACTTGATCCGCGATGCGGAAGGGATCGTCGGAAGGCGGCATGAACACTCGGCCCATCAAGTTGATCACGGCGACCTGCGTGCCGTTGACGTCACCAGTCCAGAAACCACTCCCGGGAGTGTTCGGCGGATAGTTCGCGGGCCGCACCAGACGCGGCTGTTTGCGGATGTACTCGACGGCTTCCTTCTTGTCGAAGATGTGATTGCCGGACGTCATCACGTCGATGCCGTTGGCAAACAGTTCTTCGCAAAGGCTGGGAGTGACGGAGAAACCGCCCGCCAGGTTTTCGGCGTTCATGATCGCGAGATCGATCTGGTGCTGTTCGCGCAGATCCTGGATGCGCTCGAGCACAGCGATACGCCCGGGCTTCGCAACCACATCTCCGATCATCAGCACTTTCATCTCGTTAAGAGGGGAAATATAAAAAAGACCGCAAATCTCAGTCGAGATCGGCGGTTTTGATTGGCGGGAGGGAGATCCGCATCTGTCGTTCCGAAGCCGTAATTGAACCTGCAATGACAGGTGGGTGACCTCTTAATGACGTAGCCTCTGGCAGTTCTTAACGATGAAGAAATGCACTGGCTAGACGACCTCGGTCTCCCGAATCAACGGCGTTGGCTCAATCATCGTAACTCGGTGACGATCACCGCAGAACGTTTCCCTCCGCCGTGCGGGATATTAACATAAAACCATCGACAGATTACACCGAGACCCTATATCAATCTGCGTAATCGGTGGATAGCTTTTTAACCTAAGGAGAGTTTGCCGGCGCCGCCCTGCTCGTTCTCCAGCGTGGTCCGAACTTTCAGCAGGCGGTCGAGCATTTCGGCACACTCGGCGCTACGTGCGGCGAGTTGAGCGTCGGCTTGTTCGTGCATGTTCTTGAGGCGGTGGAGCTCATCGGCGATGTGCAGCGCCGCGAGGATGGCGACTTTCAAAGAATCTACAGTGAGAGTTCCCGATGAGATCTCTCTCATTCGGCCATCGACAAATTCCGCGAGTTGAATGATGTATTCGGTGTCACCGTCGGAACGGATGTTGTAGGTCTGGTTATAGATTTCAACGCGGATCGTCGGACTGCTGGTACTACCTTCCATGCTGCCTTTATTAATCATGCGGCCGAGTCCGGAACTCATCTGAGTTCCTCTGCCATTTCCGGATCGAGAGCAGCGATGGCGTCGAGCATGGCTTCGACCTTCATGCGGATCGTCTCGCGCTCGGCCAGCAGCTTCTCGTTCTGGGTTTCGAGGCGCTCTTTTTCGTTCAGCACATTGCCCATGTCGCGATGGATCAGCGCGAGTTCTTTTTCGAGGTTCTCTTTTTCCTGGCGCAGCGTCTTCGTGAGTTCGATGGTTCGATAGATCTTATCTTCGAGATGCGAAAACTTTTCGAGGCCTGACAGACCAACCATCAATTTGTCTCCCGAGTTTGGCTAAGCTGAAATGCGTAGGCGATTATCCGACTTAAGGCTTGCGAGCGCAAGACTCATTTCGCAATTCCGCGAGATTTATTTCTAGCGTTGTTGTGCCGCAAACATGTCGAGCAATACGGACGTCAATTGCGCGTGCCGTTCTTCAACTTCTTCGTCGCGCAACGTGCGCTCGTCGGAACGATACTCCAAACGCAGCGTCACGGATCGCTTCGACGACGGAATGCTGCCGCCTTCGAAAGTGCCCACGAGCTTCACGCCGCGGAAGTCAGCGACGCGTTTCTCTTTCACGGCGTTGAGCAGGTCGTCGAGAGCGATACTACGGTTGAGCAGCAGAGAGATGTCGCGCACGACGGACGGATAGCGCGGGAGCGGACCGTACTGCACGATCCTTACCGGTCCATTAAGTAATGACTCCAGATCGAGTTCCATTACATAAATGGGGTAACGAAACTTGTAATTCGTCGCCACGCTTTCTGCGAGCCGACCAATCGTGCCGATCTCTTTTCCATCGGAAAGTTTGATCCGGGCGGCTTGCCCTTCTCTTAAATTAGTCACGGCTGCGGGAAAAAAACCGAGCGGGTTCAATCCCATCCAGTCGACGGCAGTTTCCAGAGCGCCTTTGACGTCGAAGAAATCAAGGTCGCGCTCAGCCTGCGCTTTGTTGGCTTCCGCCGCGCCGCCGGTCGCGACGAGCGCGAACGACAGCGTTTCCTGCGGCAATTCACCGCTTTTTGCAGGGCCAAAAACGCGACCGATTTCAAACAAACGGACGTCGCGAATGCTGTGATTGAGATTGTGCCGTAAAGAGCTGAGCAAACCCGGCAGCAGAGTCGCGCGCATCCACGCGGCGTCTTCGATGATGGGGTTCTTGAGCTCGGGTTGATCGTCTCTCTGCTTCGGCGCAAAGCTGAAGTTGATCGCTTCGTCGAAACCAAACGCATTCAGGGCGCGCCGCAGAAGACGCTGCTTCAACTCGCTCGGCTGATACTCGCCGGAAGCACTGGACGGCGGCAATTCGGAACCGATTTTGTCGAAACCAGTGTGACGTGCGACTTCCTCAACCAGATCTTCTTCCTGTTGAACGTCGATGCGCCACGACGGCACTCTGTAAGTCAGTGCTTCCGCCGCGTCAGCAACGGGTTCGAAACCAAGACCGGAAAGAATACGCACGATCTGATCGCGCGCGACCGCAACGGAAGTCAGTTCGGGAACCCGCTGGGGACGAAGAGTCACAGT
>DASUOZ010000238.1:0-2060 GCA_036276375.1 Pyrinomonadaceae bacterium
CTGTGTATTTGGCTAACGGTCGCGCTGCCGCGCGAAGCGCTTCAAGTTCCTCAATCGTGAGGCTTCCATTCCGTTTACGTCCCTCGACTTTCTGAAACGCGATTAGGGCGTGCCGCGATCCGGAATCGAATTTTCCGTCGATGGGTCCGGTCCAATAGCCGAGATTCGCAAGACGCTGCTCTGCCTCAAAAACATCGGTTGGTCCAGGAGTCTGTGAGGTAACGTGACGCTCGGCGGCTGAAGACGTCAGGAAAATTGTCGCAAGGAACATGGCCGCCAGTCCTGCAAACATAAGTCTGCGAGAATTGGACCGCATCATTGTCCTCCTGCATACGACAGGAGGCAGCACTCGTGCCGTCGTTTGACTTGCGTTTTGCTTGTTCGGCGTAATGATCCTGCGGGTTTTCTCTCAATAAATGTGAGTAAGTTTTCGCAATGACGCCTTGCGCCAGACCGCAAACACTAACCATTTCGCGCCCGGCGAGACGGCATATACGTTGCTTCTTTGATACGTCGAAACTAAGGAGGTGAGTTTATGAAGGTCAAAGACGTTATGACCGGCAGTCCCAGTGTGTGCGACTTAAATGAGAGTCTGGCGGAAGCAGCCAAAACCATGTGGGAGGCCGACTGTGGAGTGCTGCCGGTGCTGAAAGACGGCAGAGAGGTGGTGGGTTTGCTAACGGACCGGGATATCTGCATGGCCATGGCGATGAGAGATTCCAATCCGGCAGCGGTGTCGGCTGAAGAAGTCATCACCGGTGACGTCTATTCCGTTGCGCCCGAGGACGAAATTCAAAAAGCGCTGGAGCTCATGCAGCAACATCAGGTGCGCCGGTTACCGGTCATTAATCCGGAAGGCGAGCTGGCGGGAATCCTGTCGATGAACGACATCGTTTTGCGCGCCAAGGAAAAAACGAACGGTAAGCCGAAGCTCGGTTACGCGGACGTTGTAAACACCTACAAAGCAATCTGCGAACATCGGGCTCCCGCGGAAATGCAAGCCGCAGCCGGTCAGTGAACGGACTCAACCGAGGCATGGAGGAACTATGGAACGCCGCAAAACTGATTACGAAATCAAACAGCAGGTACTTCGCGAGTTGAAATGGGATTCGCGGATCGAGTGGGCGCAAATCGGCGTCGAGGTTCACAACGGACTCGTAACACTATCAGGCGCAGTGGACACTTACGCGCAGAAAACTGCGGCGCAACAAGCCGCGCATCGGGTGGCCAGTGTGCTCGACGTAGCTAACGAAGTCGACGTGATACCAACCGGAACTCTGGCGCACACTGATCAGGAAATCGCGCGGGCGGTACGACATACGCTCGAGTGGGACGCACTGGTTCCTGACCAGCGCATTCAGTCAACCGTCTCTGATGGTTGGGTGACGCTGGAAGGCGACGTTGACGTTTGGCGTGAACGGGAAGACGCAGAGAAGTCTGTTTTGCGGCTCACTGGAGTAGTGGGCGTGATCAATAAGATCACGATCGTTCCGCGCGACCTTGATCCGGACGAACTTCGTCAGGAGATTGAATTAGCCCTCGAAACAAGAGCCGATCGCGAAGTTGATCGTTTGCGGATTGAGGTCAAGAACGGGGCAGTCGAACTCTGGGGCCGTGTTCATTCCTGGCAGGAAAAACGAGCGGTGCTCGGCTCGGTCGGTCACCTGCCGGGCGTGATGGCGGTCAAGGAACATCTCCGCATCGACCCGTATTTTTAGGGCCAGGACCACTAACACGCTCGCGAGAAATCGCGAGCGTGTTGCAGAGGCAGGTCTTTGTCCGCGGTTACAGCAGTTTCTCAGTCGGCTGGCGGCGTTTGTCCCAGGGGTTGTCGAAGTATGGCTCTTCTGAGTGGTCGTGGACGTCGAGTGTCACCAGCTCTTTGATCGCCGGCAGCTCGCTTTTCTGAAACTCTTCGGCGGTGCCGTTGAATACGATCCGCGCTTGATCGAGAACGATAACTTTCGTTCTCGGTAATCTATCATGCGCCGCTTCCGCGATGGTGATTTCTCCGGTCTCAGTGGTTGACGCTCTGAGATTGGCGAGATGCGGGATCTCGT
>DASUOZ010000239.1:0-9617 GCA_036276375.1 Pyrinomonadaceae bacterium
AAATTTGGGCCGCTTTCGCCGCGTTCACGACCCTAAAGGACTGAGATGAAATTACGAAAGAGATGATAATCAGATCAACGCGTTGCAGCAAGCTCTGTTTGACCGGATTCAAAACATAACGCTGCGCCGCCGTGGAAAAGCGGATGGTTGTAATGCAGGAGAACCCCCATTCGGGCCGCAAATATGCGCCGATCCCGAATCGCGGGCTGGCATGCTCGTTGCTCCCTTCCTAACCGGCTCTCAAATACAGATTTCAAGAAGGAGACTTCGGTCATGCTGTGGACAATCCTGGTAATTTTGCTGGTGCTGTGGCTGGTTGGCCTGCTCTCGAACGTCGGTGGCAGCTTGATTCACTTGCTGCTCGTCGTCGCCGTGGTCGTGTTGGTGATCAATCTCGTGACCGGCCGTCGAGCTGTTTAGCGCATCACACCTTTGAAAGGTCGCTGTTGGCCGGGCCCTGATACACTCGGCCATCAGCGCGATACTTCGATCCGTGGCACGGACAATCCCACGTTTTCTCCGTTGAGTTCCACCCAACGACGCAGCCGAGGTGTGGGCAAACTGCGGAAAGCTTGTGGACCGCTCCGCCTTCATCACGAAACACGGCGAGTTTCGACAGGCCTTCGCGCATGATGGCGCCCTCGCCCGGATTCAGTTCATCGACTGAACTGATCTCGCCCGGCGTCACGTAATCCGTAAACTGGCCGGCGACGTTGAGGTTCTCTCCGGCGTACTCACCGAGCGATCGTAAAGTGATCCGCGACGGACTGTACAAATCTTCCCAGGGATTCTTTCGTCCCTGAAGGAGATCGGTTAACAACATGCCGGCGATCGTGCCGTGCGTCATGCCCTGGCCGGAATCGCCGGTCGCGATGAAAACGTTGTCGTCATCCAGCGGATTGCGGCCGATGAACGCGATGCCGTCGACAGGTTCCATCACCTGACCGGACCAGCGAAACTCGACTTCGCGCGCTTGCGGAAAACGCTCACGCGTCCATTGCTCGAGCCGCGCAAACCGCTCGGCGCCGTCGTTCTCCTGTCCGGTTTTGTGATCTTCACCGCCGACGATCAGGAGGTCGCTCGAGTCGCTTGCTTCGGCGCCTTCGAGCCGTAGGTAGTGGTACGGATCGGGCGTGTCCCAGAACAGCGCGCGCGTCACGGATCCTTTCGGCACGCGCACGCCGATCACGTACGTCACGTACGGTGCTTGTTTCGTATGGATGGCCACACGATCGTTTACGGGTGTGTTCGTCGCGACCACGATCGCGTCGCACGTCACCACTGCACCAAGGTTCGTAGCTACGCGCGCGTTATTGCCGCCCGTGATTGTCGTTGCGTGAGTCTCGTTGAAGACTCGACCGCCGTCGCGTAGGAACGCCCGCGTTAGTCCAGTCAAATATTCCAACGGATGAAACTGCGCTTGCCGCGGAAACCTCAGCGCCGGGCCGGTGTCGAACGTCTCGATCGGTGCGCGCTGGACCAGCTCCACGCCTGTCAGGCCCGCGCGATGCGAGGCTTTCAGTTCGTCGTGCAAAAGCTCGGGCGACTCGTTCGGCGGCATAAACAAGAAGCCGTCGAGCCGCTCGAAGCCGCAATCGATATGTTCGTTCCAGACGATCTGTTCCACTTTGTCGATCGCCGCCGTGTGACTTTCAGCGATCAGGCGTGAACCGTCCGCGCCGTGCAACTTTTCCATCTCGACGTAACGATCATCGTACGCATTGGTCAGGTGCGCGGTGGTCCGTCCCGTCATGCCGCCGCCGATCGCGCCATCGTCGACGACCACCACTGATCTGCCTTCCTTTGCCAGCAGATAAGCGGTGGTCATCCCGGCGATGCCCGCGCCAATGATGCACACGTCAGTGCGAATGTTGTCTTTGAGTCGCGCCTGCGATGGCGTGTTAGCCGTGGCCATCCAGACGGACGTTGTAGCCTGAGCGTCGTCCTTCATCGGCTCTGCTGCTACTTCGTTGGATTGGACGACGGAGCTGAAATGTTGACGTCGACCTTCTTGTCTTGGCTGAACCAGCGTCCGCCAAACACAAATAGCGCTGCTACGACGATAATCACGAAGATCACAAGAACCGCAACAACTCCAGTGCTTCCACTACCACCATTGTCTGCCATGTTTTCTTCTCCTTTTCGTATCCGGTTTTGTTATCCGGCTGTTGTTTCACCACCTAATAAAGTCAATACCTCTCCCGTCACGTAACTCGAGTCGATCTCCGAAGCGAAATACACAAACGCGGGCGCGATCTCTTCCGGTTGCGCCGGCCGCTTGTACGGCGTGTCGGCGCCAAACTCCGCCACGTCTTCGGGCTTCTTGTCGGATGGATTCAGCGGCGTCCACACCGGCCCCGGCGAAACACAGTTCACGCGTATGCCGCGCTCGACGAGGTTCTGGGCCAGCGATTTTGTAAAGGCGTGAATGGCGCCTTTCGTCGCCGAGTAGTCGAGTAACTGTTTGCTTCCCTCAAGACCCGTGATCGAGCCGGTGTTGACGATCGCGCTGCCTTCCGCGAGATGCGGCAACGCGGCTTTGGTCATGTAAAAGTAGCCGTAAATATTTGTCTTGAACGTTTGGTCCCACTGTTCTTCAGTGAGCTCTTCCAGACTCTCCTGATGCTGTTGAAAGGCTGCGTTGTTGACGAGGATGTCGAGCTTGCCAAACTCATCCACGGTTTGTTCGACAAACTTGCGACATTTTTTCGCGTCGCGGACGTCGCCCATCATCGGATAGGCACGCCGGCCTTCCGCCTCGACCGCGCGCTGCGTCTCCTGCGCGTCCCGCTTCTCTTCCTTAAGGAACGTGAATGCTACGTCGGCGCCTTCGCGAGCGAAGAGCACGGCGACGGCCCGGCCGATACCTGAGTCGCCGCCGGTAATCAACGCAACTTTGTCTCGCAGCTTGTTGGCGCCGGCATAATGCGGGGCTTCGTAACGTGGTTTTGGTGCGAGCTTGTGCTCCTGGCCGGGCTTGGGTTGATGCTGCGGCGGCATCGGCGCTTTCGGTTGTTCCAGGCGGCCTTCATGACCATTGCCGCGTGAACCGGCACGCTTCGACGCTCGCGTCGGTGCTTTTTTCGCCACGCGATCCGTTGAACTCTTCTTTGCAGTCTTCCGCTTACTGCTCGCCATGGTCGTACCTTATTCCTGAGTGTCGTCCGATAATTCGATTAAGACTTGCTGTTGCATCTCGAGTGAACGGCGGCGCTGTTCGATCGCCTCGCGCAACGTCTCGATGCCCTGTTCCATCAGTTCAAGACTTTTGCGCTCCTTCTCGATCGCATCGAGCAGTAGCCCCAGCGACACCGCTGGACCACCGCGATCTTTCTCCGTCATCGCGGCTTCGACTTCTTCGGCCGACTCCGATCCGAGCGCGACTGCTTCTTCCATCGACTCACGTGATTGCGCCATACGTGCAGTTCACTTCCTGTTCTAAACGTTCGTTTCCTCGGTTCTAGCAAATCGCGATCCGGCAAGGATTACGCAACAAAATGCGCCGAAAACATGCGCGACTTGTTACGCACAGATGTTGGCATCGGGCTTGCGCACGCGTTGTCACTCGATTCGATTTCCGGGCGCAGGTGCTTCGGAACTAAACAAAGGAGGATTCAGGCTGTACAGGAAACCTACACTTCATCGGCGACGCTTCTGGTGGTGATTGTTTTGTCGCAGCCGTTGAAAGTAGTCGTTCAGCATTCGCGCATGACAGATCAAACACATCTGTTCCGGAGTTTCGCTGTTGGTCGATCTGATCACGGCGCCGCACCACGAACAAACAACTTCGTACGCGGGTTTCGAGTTTTCCATTTGGTTATCGCCTTGATGATTTATGTTACTGCTCACGCTTATCGGCTTAGACAAATCTCGTTCCAGCTTACCCGCACGCCCCGGCATCAATGACTAACCTCGAACGACTTCAACAAAACGGAATTCGCCGGCTCGGTAATACGAAGCGCGGTTTTCGCTATCGCCCCGTGAGCGGTCGTTTGACGAAAGCGGATCTCGATCGCATCAGCGCGCTGCGTATTCCGCCGGCGTGGACTGAAGTCTTCATCAATCCGGCGGCGAAGGGCCGTTTGCAGGCGATCGGTAAAGACGCGGCCGGTCGTTGGCAATACCTGTATCACGCGGATCACACGCGACTTCAGGAAGTGCGCAAGTTCAAACGGCTCGCGAAGTTTGCGAAATCGTTGCCGAAGTTACGGGCGAGGATTTCGCGTCACCTGCGACAGCCGGGCCTGGGGCGGGAGCGTGTGCTAGCGGCGATCTTGCGTGTGTTGTCGACGTGTTACATGCGGCCGGGCAGCCAGTCGTATGCGAGTGAGCACGGAAGTTATGGCATTGCCACGTTGCGGCGTAAACACGTCACGGTGAAGGGCGATCTGATTGAGTTTGATTTTCCGGGAAAGTCGGGCGTGCGGCAGCGGCGACAGCTTCGGGACCGGCAGGTGGCGCGAGTCGTTCGCGAGACGATGAAGCTGCCGGGCTTCAACGTGTTTAAGTATGAAAACGGCGACGGCAAAGTTGTGAACGTCACGCGGCAACATATCAACGCCTACATTAAAGAGATCATGGGCGAGAGTTTCAGCGCGAAAGACTTTCGCACGTGGGCGGGAACGCTGGTGTGCGCGTGTGCGCTCGCGCGTGCGGGAATCGACATGCCGGAGGAGTCGACGATACGGACGCAGGCGCGTGTGCGTAAGCGAAGGATCGTGGCGGCGATCAAGGAGACGGCCGAAGTATTGGGCAACACGCCGGCAGTCTGTCGCAGTTCGTACGTCTGCCCGGAAGTGATTCATGATTTCGAGAAAGGGAAAGTGATCGACGATTGTTTCAGCAACCTCGAAGACCTGGTGGCTTTCCGCGGCCACGGCCTTCACGACGCCGAACGCGCCCTGTTGAAGTTTCTCTCGCGAAACGGTGGCGCCGCTAAAAGCTGAATCTTGGCACTCGTGTTGCCGAACGTAGCTGTGCGATCGGATTTGTGTTTGAAAACGAAGCAAGGAGAACTTGAATGGAAGGACCACTCAGAGGGATTTTGGCGGGCGCCGCGGCGTGGAAGTTTGGCGGTGGGTGCATTTCGACGGTCTTGATCTTTATTATCGTGTTCTGGTTACTCGGATACGTTAACTGTTAAGCCGGAAAGAGGCACAAGAAGCACAAGAGAAGTTACCAAAAGGAAGGTATGGTCAACTGCTCTTGTGCTTCTTGTGCCTCTTTGTGGCTCTTACCAACTGACGACGAGTTCTTCAGCTTCCTGCCACACTGGCAGGTTCGGACGGATAGCGCAGCGATGCAGTTGCTGCGGCTCCGCCAATAAAACGCCGGCCCCGATCACGACCGTCGTGATCGGATCTTCCGGCATCGTCGCGCGGAGTTTCAATTCCGCCTGCATTCTGTCTTTGATTCCCTTCAACAACGCGCCACCGCCCGTAAGAATCATCCCGGAGTAGTAAATGTCCGCGACCGCTTCCGGTTGTGCGTCTTCAATCACGCGCCGCACACCCGTGACGATCTCGCCCAACACAGGCTCTAACGCCTCGCGCACTTCCTCCGCCGTAATGTGCACCGCGCACGCCGATCCGTCACTCAACTGCTTGCCGACAATCTTCACTTTTCGTTCCTCAACCGGAATCCCTTCACCCAGCACGCCCATCTCTTTCTTGAGCGTCTCCGCCGTGTTCTCTCCGATCTGCAAACAGTAGTTGGACCGCACGTAATCGCGAATCGCCTCGTCCATCGCATTTCCCGCGGCCTGCAAACTCATCGAATTCACCACGCCGCCGGACGCAACGACCGCGATGTTCGTCGTGCCGCCGCCGATATCAACCACGAGGTGCGCGCGCTCGTCTTCAAAACTAAGTCCGGCGCCGAGTCCGGCAGCCAAACCCTCGTCAACTAAATCGGTGCGACTACCACCGGCATCATGCACCGCATCACGCACGGAACGCTGTTCGACTGCTGTCGCCGAGCCCGGAATGCCGACGACGAAGTGCCCGCGCCGGTAACCATCGGTCACGTGACCGATGAACGAGCGCAGCATCTTCTGCGTGACCTCGAAATTGAAGATCGTGCCGGAGCGAATCGGTCGATGCACTTCAATGCCGCGCGGCTCACGGCCGAGCAGTCGCAACGCTTTGTACCCGACGGAAACGACTTCGCCGTCGTAACGATCGACGGCGACCACTGAAGGCTGATTCAACACCACACCATGGCCGGGCCGGTAGATGAGAGTATTGACGGTGCCCAGATCGATAGCGAGTTGGTCCTTGAAAAACTTCTCGATGAACTTCACGGCGACGGTTCCTCCTCCAAACTGGCAGGGATCCAGGAAGCGAGTATCTAGCTTCCGGCGGCAACTCGTATGCCTGAACGAAAGATCGGTTATGTGACGGGGGATCTTGTTTGAAGAAGGAAACGATGATTAAGGTTGCGTTTCCAGAGTCGTACGAGAACTGTGCGTTTCAGGCTCGAATCGTACGAGTTCGAAGCGTTCAGGATGATTTCATTGCTCCTGCGAGTCGCTCCAGGCCTGACAACGGATCGTCACCGAGGTCGATTCTGACCACGCGGCGGTCACGCGCTTTGAGTGCGCGGAAGTCGCCCAGGGCCTGCGCCTCTTTCAAGACGCTAAACGAGTAGGCCTCGCCGGGCACCGGGAAGTCAGTCTGATCTTTAGCCCCGATCTGAAAAAACACGCCGCTGTTGGGACCACCTTTGTGAAGCTGTCCGGTCGAGTGCAGAAAGCGCGGGCCGTAACCGACGGTCGTGGCGCAGTGTGTGGTATCGCGCAGGTGCGTCCGGATCTGCTGAAGGCGACGATCGATTTCGGGTGTTTCTTCGGTGTAGTTGAGAAAGGCGATGTAGTCGCCCGGTTTGAACCGGGCGAGCTGGGAGCGAACGGCGTCGGTCGATGATTGTTCGGAAGCGGAATCAGGCAGGCGTCCGTTTTTGGTGAATTCGCCGAGCAGTTCTTTGGTCGCGTCTTTTGCTTCCTGCACGTTCGGCTGGTCAAACGGATTGATTCCAAGGCGCCAACCGGCGCACGCCGTAGCAAACTCCCAAACAAAAAACTCCGCGCCGAGTTCGTACAAATCTGAAAGCTCTCGCCGGATGATGGGGTGACCGGCTTGGGCCAACTCGTCGAGTTTCGTGTTGCTGTCGTTCGTCGCGCCTGGCAACGAAATCGAGACGAACACGCGATCGTCGCCATAAACGGAACTATCCGTCAGCGGTTCGCCGACCACCGGAACGATTCCCTTGCCTTGTTTGCCGGTGCTTTCCGCGATGAGTTGTTCGATCCAGAGGCCGAGTGTGGCCAGCCGTGGCTCGATGACAAAGGTGAGCTTGTCGCGTCCGGCGTTAGCAAGCTCACCAATCGCCACGCCGAGACGCAAAGCAGACCCCATATCCGCCTTATTTGTCGCGCCTTCGAGTAGGGCGTCAATTTCAATCCCCATTAAAACTCCCGGCAGCATACCGAAGTAAGAAAGCGCGGAGTAACGTCCTCCGATATCGCTCTGGTTGAGAAACACCCTTCTAAAATCCTGCTCAACTAACGGCGATCCGGGATCAGTAATCGCGATGAAGTTCTGTCGCCGCCCGCCAAGTTGTTCGTACCAGAACTTGTAAAAGACGTTCGGCTCAGTCGTCGTTCCCGACTTCGAAGCAATCAGAAACAAACACTTCTCAATCTCGATTCGTTCAGCCAAAGCCGCAATCACGTCCGGGTCCGTCGAATCCAACACCAGCAACTCCGGAAAACCCGGTTGCCGTCCAAACGTCCGCGCCAGCACTTCCGGACAGAGCGACGAACCACCCATGCCACATACCATCACATGCCGAAACTTCTGCCGCACTTCATCCGCAAACTCGCGCAATTCACCAACGACGCCACGCATTTCACCCGCGACATTCAACCAGCCAAGCGAGTTTCCGATCATCTTGGCTACGGACCCGTCAGCGGTCCAAACGGAAGCATCTTTCGCGAGGACGCGTTGCGCGATGTTCGCGGTTTCCGCGTCTAGCAGCGCCTGATTGATGCGCGCGGCAAGCGCGTCGGGAAAGAATTCGGCGGAGTTCATGCTCAGGCCCAAACCTTTGACTTTTAGTGTGGTGCGCGATCAGTGTAACATCGCCCCATCATGAGCAATACCAAACAGGCACTAATCGTCGTGGACGTGCAAAACGACTTTTGTCCTGGCGGCACGCTCGCTGTCCCCCATGGCGACGAAGTCATCGCGCCGCTCAACAAACTGATCGACGAGTTTCTCGAACGCGGCGATCCGGTTTACAAGAGTCGCGACTGGCATCCACCGACCACGAAGCACTTCACCGCTTACGGCGGCACCTGGCCGGTGCACTGCGTTCAGAATACCGAAGGCGCGCAGTTTCATCCCGCACTGCGTGACGACTCACGCATCAAGGTCATCTCGAAAGGTTTGGGCGACACCGACGGATACTCCGCGTTTGACGAGACGGATCTGGGCCCGGAGCTCGAGAAACAGGACGTCGATGAAGTAGTCGTCGGTGGATTGGCGACGGATTATTGCGTCAAGAACACTGTGCTCGACGCCCTCAAGCGGGGATACAAGGTCAAGGCGATCGAAGATGCGATGCGCTCCGTCGAGTTGAAGCCGGGCGACGGTGAACGAGCTATCGAAGAGATGCGCGCTGCGGGCGCGGAAATAATCTAGCGTGGGCACCCTAAACATCGATCGTTACCATGCGGCGATGGGCGATGCGTCCTTTAAAGACGTCACACGCCTGCACCATCAACCACTCAGCGACGCCGACGCCACTTTTTACGTCACCCAACGCAAGCTTCCTTTCGCGCCGTGTCTCGGTCACGAACGTCTCGTGCGTCTCCTCGTCGATAGCCAGATCGATCGCCCGCGACTCCGTTTTCTCGAACAGGATCGCGGCGGCCTGAAACTGTTCGCAAAGGCAATCGAGGACATTCAGTTCGTCGGCAAAATCAGAACCGTTCGACCCGGAACGATCGTGTTCGCGCAGGAACCGTTTGCGGATATCGGCGGCGCGTTCGGTGTGACGCAGGCGCAGGAGATCAAATTCGAGCACGCGTTTGATTTGCCGATGACGACCGCGAGCAGGGCGATGCAGTTTCGCATGGCCGCCGGTGACGATCGCTGGCTGTCTGACTTCTCTTTGCGTCGCAACGGCGACATCGAACGCGCGGTGGATATCGCCGTCTACGCTTTCATCGGTGGCTTCAACGACACATCAAATCTCGAAGCAGCTTTTCGTCTCGACATACCGGCGGTCGGCACAGAAGCCCATTACTGGCAACAGGCCTACACCGAGTTCATGTATCAGCCGGAGATTGAGCCGCGCACCGGCAAGCCGAAACACTTCGAACAGGTCGCCTTCGAACGCTGGCTCGACGCCAACCCAAACGGCACTACTCTTTTGCTCGACACGATCGACGTCTACATGGGCGCGATCCATGCCGCCATGGCAGCAACGTCAACCGAAGCACGGCGGCGCGCGTTCAAAGGTTTTCGTGTTGACTCCGGCAATCTCGCGGAGCTCGGCGAGTGGTGTCTGAACTTTTTCGCGGCGAACGGCCTGACCGGACTGCGCCCGAACCT
>DASUOZ010000240.1:0-8953 GCA_036276375.1 Pyrinomonadaceae bacterium
ACGGCGCACCCGCGATTTTTATGCACTGTCACTCGCCGGCACGCTGCTGTTCGAGGGCGACAGTTCACGGCTGTACCAGAAGTTGGTGAAAGGCGACGAGTCAGTCGTTTCCATCGAGGGCGGTGTTGATGAGCGCCGTGGTCCATCGGCGCTGTACATCTTCGCGTTGCCGAAACCGGGTCAGGAAGTGACTACGATTCGCAAACAAATCTTCGACGAGATCGCGCGGATCGCGACCGACGGTCCAACCGAGGCCGAGATGGAGAAGCTGCGCAACTCGCTGTGCAACGACGCCGTTCGTGGACGACAGTCGACGATGTACCGCGCGCAGCGGCTGGCGGAGTTTGCGCTTTACGATTCGAACCCGCGCCTGATCGATAGCGAGTTGGACCATTATTTGAGCGTAACCGCCGAAGACATCAAACGCGCCACCGGGCGTTATCTGGATAACACAAACCGTGTGGTGCTGGACATCGTGCCGGCGCCGTCCGCCGCAGACGGCGAAGAAACAACGGCCGCGTCGCCGCAGCCACCGGCGACGGCACATCAGCCTGCTTCGCCCGCACCGCAAATCCCTGACGCACCGGCGCCGGAGCCGGAGTCTCCAGTGCATGCCGACGTGCCCCAATTAAAACCAACCGCTCCTCCCGAACAACCAACAGATCCTGCGGACGTGAAGCCGCCGACCGAATCAGGACCAGTGCACGTGTGAAAAGGCAATGCCATCGGCGAAGTCGCTGGCGTCATACACGACCTACAATATGAGTCAACCAGAAATCTTTCGTAGCCAGCCGCCGGCGGCGCTACCACCAAGACCAATCACCATTCCCGCGGCACATGAGACCGTGCTCCCCAACGGGCTCACCGTCGTCGTCGTTGAAGACAGCCGTCTACCGCTGGTCAGTTACCGTTTGGCGTTTCGGGTCGGTGGCGCTTTCGATCCGCGCGAGTTGCCGGGGCTTACAGATCTGCTTGCCGGATTACTGCCGGAAGGAACGGAATCCAAAACGAGCCGCGAAATCGCCGACGAGGTCGCGCGCATGGGCGCGAGTCTTTCGGCCGGCGCGAATTCCGACTACACGATCGTCGCTGCTTCCGCACTTGCGCCGTTCAACGAGCAAATTCTCGATCTGATGGCTGAGATCGTGTTGCAGCCGTCCTTTCCGGAAAACGAAGTCGAGCTCGCCAAGCAAAACACGAAGGAGAGTTTGCGACAGCAGCGGGCGCAACCGTCGTTTTTGGCCAGTGAGATGGTGTCGCGCGTGATGTTTGGCGAGCACCCGTATTCGGTTGTGGCGCCCACGCCGGAATCGATCGATCGCACGTCACGCGACCAGTTTGTAAGGTTCCACCGCGAGAAGTATGTGCCGAACAGTGCTGTGTTCATCGTCGTCGGCGATGTGCAGCACGACGAGATTGTGAAACGAATCGGATCGCTGTTTTCGACCTGGGAACGCGGTGCTGATCTGGTGACTAACTTTCCCGCGCCGCCGGCGCGAAACAAGCGCACGGCGTATCTGGTCGATCGACGTGGCTCGGCACAGTCAAACATCGTGATCGCAAACAGTGGAATCGTGCGGACCAGTCCCGATTACTTTCCGATGTTGCTGATGCACACGGTGCTCGGCGCCAACGCGTCGTCGCGTTTGTTTATGAACTTGCGCGAAGAGAAGGGTTACACCTACGGCGCTTACACGAATCTCGACGCGCGCAGAACTGCGGGCACGTTTCGCGCAACTGCTGAAGTGCGAACGCCCGTCACCGGCGACTCGCTGAAAGAGTTTTTCTACGAGCTGAACCGCATCCGCACGGAACTGGTCTCCGATAAAGAGATCAGCGACGCGAAGTCGTACCTGACAGGCGTCTTTCCGATCCGGCTCGAGACGCAGGAAGGACTCACCGATCAACTCGTGCAGATCAAGATGCTGAAGCTGCCGGATAACTACCTACAGCAGTATCGCGATCGCGTGCAGGCGGTAACTGTCGCCGACATCCAACGAGTCGCCAACCAGTACGTCAAACCCGACGATGCCGCGGTGATCATCGTCGGTGACGGTGCACAGGTCGTTGATCAGATCAAGCCATACGTCGGTGACATTGAGATCTACAACACGAGTGGCAAACGAAAATCTCTGGACGCGCCCGCGCCGACCGACATTGCCGGTTCGTGGTCGATCGAAGTCGAGACGCCGCTCGGGCAAAGCATTCCCGCCACTCTGAAGCTCGAACGCGAGGGCCAGGGCTTCGTCGCGAAGATTCTTTCGGACATGGGTAACGCGGATCTGGGAGCCGTGGATGTGAACGATAATTCGTTTCACGCAACCACGTTTCTGGAGATGGATGGACACTCCGTCGAGGCCGAAGTATCCGCGCGCTTCAACGGTGACCAAACTGAAGGCACGCTTAAACTAAAAAACTCGCCTTCGCTTCCGTTCACCGGGAGCAAAGACGAGTAAGAAGCAACCCTTGATTAGACGCTTCACATCAAAAACTCCGAGGTTAAACGGATCGCCGCAAGGATAGCGACGACCATAACACTCGGTTCCTCCTGTGATTTACGCCCGGTATGTCGGCCATGCCGGGCGTTTTGTTGTTTGCGCGTCTTCAGTCGCGGTCGTAGCGCAGGATGATGCCCTCGCCACCCACAGCCCAACCGATCTTCTTGTTGAAAGAAAGTGAGTACAGGTTTTGCTTCGTTGTTGACTGCTGGAGCGTCCAGGTTCGTCCCTCGTCCGCAGTCCGCAGAATAATGCCGCCACGTCCGATCGCCCAGCCTTCATCGTCGTCGAGAAACCGCACGCTGAGCAGCGTTACATCCACATTCGTCGGCGCCGGTGTCCACGTTTCGCCGCCATTGGTCGTGCGTAACAACACGCCGCGTTCGCCCACCACGACGCCTCGCTTGTCGTCGCGAAAGTCCACGTGGTAGAGCGTGCCGTTTACGCCCGCGTTCTGTTTTGTCCAGCTTTGTCCGCCGTCGCGGGTGAAGAGAATCGTGCCGCCGTCGCCGACGATCCAGCCACGTTTGTCACTCACGAAATCGATGTGGATCAGTTCAAGACGGCTCGGCGCTCGCTGGCGTCGCCAGGTTTCTCCACCGTCGTCGGTGTAAACCAGGACGCTGTCGACGACACGATCATTTTTGCTGACGGAGCCGACGACCCAGCCCTTTTTCTTGCTCGAGAAGCGCACGCTGTAGAGTTCGATCTCGGCGCCGTCGAATTCTTCTGGGGAGAAGATCTTCGACTGCCTCCAGGTCGCGCCGTTGTCGCGCGTGACGAAGATTGTATTTCCGGCGAGGAAAAAGCCGGCTTCTTTGTCGCGGAAGTAGAGGTCGTTTATGGGCGCCTTTGTGGCGACGTTTTGGCGCACCCACGATTGGCCGCCGTCGTCGGTGCGGCTCAGGTAACCGCCGTCGCCGCCGACCCACCCGCGTCTGCTATCGATGAAGTAAATGGTGTTGAGATCGTTTCCGCCGGTGTTGAGTTTGACCGGCGTCCACGCGCTCTGCGCGTTTGAAAAACCAGCGAGCGTGAAGAGAACAAGCGCCGCGGCCGCAAGCCGCCCCAGGTGTAAGTTCGTAGTATTCATGCCGGCAGTGTGTGAACTTTTTACCATCCGGGGAGGCGAAAGATCAACGGCACCGAAACGCCAAAGACGTTCGCAAATTCCAGCGACCCATGGTTGTTGACGACCGCGGGCTGGAATTGGCGAACGCCTTCGGCGTTGATAAAGCGATCTTTCGCCGGTACGGACGAGCGAGCCACCTATGGATTGGCTGCGGCGTTCACGCGGTAGACGCGGCCTTCGAAGACAACCACCACGCGTTCGCCGAGCGAGAAGAAGTTCGCCAGCTTCGGCTGCTGCTTCAGCAACGCAAAGTATTCTTCGCTGCCAAACGTCAAGGCAGTTTCGGGAAGGTTGGCCTCGGCCTTAAACTCCGAGTCGGTCCACACGCCGTCGATCAGATAAAACGTCTTGCCGCCCACACGGCGCACAGCATCGGTGCGCGCTTCCTCTTTCAGTTTCGCGGCGTCCTGTTGTTCGCGAGCGCGCTTGCTCTGCTGTACGGCAGCCGCGCCGGATTGAATTGTGACCACCGGCGGCGCATTCGCGACTGCAGCCGTAGAGCTATCGACTGTTGGCGCGTTACTAAACGTGTCCTTCGCAGGGCGGAGGCCGCCCATGAACCCGCGACCCTGCGGGGTTATTGTCGGCGGCGCGGTCATCAAAGAAGTGCGGCTCTGCTCGTTTTCTGTCGCCAGGTAAGACGTGTACGGCGTCACGATTCCATAACGCGTTCCGAGATCGACGATCTCATCACGCAACTCCTTCTGCTCGCCGTTGCTTCGCACCTGCTCCATCAACCAGCCAACACGGCGCGTCGCCCAGAGACGCGGCAGGTACTCGTTGCTCTCGTTACGTCGCGGAAACGCGAGGTTGTCGTAGTGATACGTGCGGTTTGAGCCACCTGCCTGTCCACTCAACGTGAGCCGCACCGACTCGAGATTCGCTTCACCGCTGTAGCGCCCTATCAACGTCACTTGCGAACCGCGAAACACATCAGGTATTCCCCGCGGATACACGAGGTCAGTTTGAGCGCCGCCCATATCGAGCTTGAGGTTCGTCAGTACGGGATAATTCACTTTGCTGAAGAAGTTTGAAACCTTCACTTCCAAATCTTCCTTCGGCTCGACATAGTCAGCCAAGCCGCCGTTTTCGGCCGCCAGCTTATCAAGCAACGCCGTGTTGACGTCGTAACCAACACCAAACGTGAACAGTCGCACGCCCGGTTTACTCGCCTTGCGCACGTTTTCCACGATCTGCGCCACGTTGGTTGTCCCCACGGTCGGCAACCCGTCAGTCATGAACACGATGATCTTCGGACGCTCACGATTGTCGTCACCAAACTGGGCCAACGACGCAAGCAGCGATTGGTTGATGTTCGTTCCGCCGACCGGCTTCAAAGCTTTGACAAACGCTTCGCCGCGTTGACGGCCCTTGTCGTCGGCCGCAATTAGCCCGGTTTCCATCAGCCGTTCTTCACCGGCGAATGAAATGACGTTGAAACGGTCCTGGGCCCGCAGAATCCGCACGCCGTAAAGCAAAGCGGAGCGCGCCTTTTCCATCTTCCCTTCCTCGGCCATCGAACCCGACGTGTCGACCACAAACACAACGTCCTTGGACGAGTACTCCTGATCCGACCAGTCTTCTTTCGGCGAGATCATCAGCAGGAAGTAACCGTCTTTCCCCGTTTCACGATGCGTGAGTAGTGTCAGACCGAAGTCTTCTTTCGAGATCGTATAGAACAGTTGAAAGTCCTGCACTTCTTTACCGGTCGCACTCTCGAAGGAAACGAGCGAACGCCGATCGTTCGCGCGCTTCACGTCGACGTTGTGCGTCGGTGAATAGACGTTGCGCAACGGCTCTTTACTCTCGACTTCCACGCGGCCCGAAACGGAACCGATCTCCACCATCTGTCGACCGGTTCCGAGGGGATAGCGATACGAAACGGTTCCTCCCTCAGCAAGCACGACCTGCGTGTAAGTTATCTCCAGCTTTTTGTCGGAATTCGGGGGAATCGGAAAGATGCTTGCCTGAAAAAGGTCCTTGCCCGCGTATTCGAGCAGACCCGGATCGCGCTGGCGCCGGACGATCTCGTCGTAGATACGCCGCGCTTCTTCACGTGTCCTGACCTCGCCAACGAGGCGCCGGTTGCCTTCCCAAATCGCAAACTCGGCGATCGAAGCCGTCTCGGGAATCGGGAAGAAGTAAGTTCCTTCAAGAGTGAACGACGTGTTGTTGCGGAAAACCTGTTCGACGTGTGTTGTCGCCACCTGGGAACTGATCTTGGTGTCGATCTTGATCGACTTGACCGGCAGTGCGCGCGGCAGATTGATGGGCGGGCGCTCCACGATCGGCGGCGTCGGGCAACGGCGACAAGGGCCGGGAACAATCACGCCCTGGGCGCTGGCGATCGACGTTATTCCCAAACAGATTGCAAACAGGACGAGGACACGGGCTAGGCTGGTTCGGACTTGCATACGCATCTCCACGAAGAAAGTTAAACCTCTGACGGAGCTAGAACGGCAGGTTGGGGAGCTTCTTGCGCCTTAGTTTAACGCAAAATCGTCAGTGTAGATCCCGCAGGCGCTTATTAAAAATCGTGACTCCGGTGGCCACGAGCGACACTATGATGCCGCCGGTGGCCAAAGTGTGTTGCGGTCCGAAGTGGTTCGAGGCCGCACCGGCCACAATATTTCCTATGGGCATTGTGCCCATGAACGACAGGATAAACATGCTCATCACGCGGCCGCGCATCTGGTCGGTGACGAGTTTTTGCAGCAGCGTGTTGATGGTCGCGACGCAAACGACGAGGGAAAACCCGACCCCAAACAGGAAAATCAACGACAAGGTCAACCGTGACGCAAGCGCAAAATTCGCAATAAAAACGCCGAAAGCGATCGAACCGCCGAGGACAAACCAGCCCTTTCGCCGGAAATCGCCGAGATACGCGACCAGCAGAGCGCCCATGAACGCGCCCGCGCCGGAGGTTCCCATCATTATCGCCAGACCAGTTTCGCCGAGGTCGAAAATATTGCGCGCGTAGATCGGCACGAGGGTGAAGTAGGGCGCGCCAAACAGACTGTTCACGGCCGACAGCAACAACAGCGCCGACACACGCGGGCGGCTGCGCACATACCGAAAGCCTTCGATGAGGTCGCGCCATAAAGCGCGCCGGTCTCTAACCGAGTGCGTCGCAATGTGCGCTCGTTCAGGCCGGACCACCGAAAGCGCCGCTACCACCGCGACAAACGACACGCCGTTCGCAAAGAAGCATCCGGCCAGGCCAAATATCTTGAACGCAACGCCCGCCAGTGCCGGTCCAACCACACGCGAGAGCTGAAACTGCGTGGAATTCATCGCTATCGCATTCGCGAGGTCTTCACGGCCCACGAGGTCGTAAGTCATCGCCAGAAACGACGGGCTCGCCAGCGCCATGCAGCAGCCGGTGATAAACGAAAACCCAAGCACCATCCACCGATTCACCGCTCCCGTCCACACGAGCATCGCGAGCGCGATCGCGGCGATTCCGGCAACAACCTGCGTGTACAGCAGGAGTCGACGCCGATCAATGAGATCGGCAAACACACCGCCGAGGAGCGTGAAGATAAATCCCGGCGCCGTGGCGACAAATCCATCAAGGCCCAACCAAAAAGCGGAGTTGGTCAACAGCAGGATGAGCCAGCCCTGGGCGACGGCCTGCATCCACGTGCCGACGTTGGAAAGGAAAGCGCCGAGCCAGAAGAGACGGAAGTCGCGATGCGAGAGCGCGCGGAACATTCCGCCACGCTTCCCGACACGCTTGGGAGCAACTGCGTCAACTAACTCACTGGGCATCTGTTTACAACGCGAAACTTCTGCGCTCAGCGCACAGGCACAAGCAAAAGCTTGAACTCCAAACGCGCTATTTGCGGCGCCAGGCTGAAAGAGACCCGCCCGCAGCGCGATGTCGCTCGGCCACGATCTCCGCGATGATCGCCAGCGCGACTTCTTCCGGACTGACGGCGCCGATGTCGAGCCCGATCGGCGCTCTAATCTTCCGCAGCTCGTCTTCACTGGCGCCCGCCTCGCGAAGGCGGTCGATCACGATCGAGGTGCGCCGTTTACTGCCAATCAGTCCAACATAATCAGGCTTCGTCTGAATCACGGCGCGCATACACTGCTCGTCTTCGCTATGCCCGCGCGTCACCACAGCCACTGAAACGCCACGGCCGGTTCCGATCACGTCGCGCACCGCCGAACTCCAATCACTCGCGACGACCAATTCGATCTCTTCGTTCGCAAACCGATCGCGCTGAAGAAACTCGGCCCGGTCGTCGATCAGCGTCGTTTGATAACCCAAAAACGCACCCAGCCTCGCTAACGACGCACCCACGTGTCCGGCGCCGCACACAACGAGGCGCGGCGAAGACTGCAAACGTTCGAATAAAAGAAATATCTCACCGGCGGAAGGAAAATCCGTGGCGAAATCCTTGACGCAGACCAGTCGTGTCTCGTCGCGCGACTGGAGAAACTTCGCAACCTGCGGCCCGACGAGCGAATCCAGCTCCAGCGCGCCCAGGGTTCCCGAAGCGTTCCCGGCTTCGTCAACCAGCAGTTTCGCGCCAACGTTCGCGCCGCGCGCGACTGTAATCACAACGGCAGCTTCGCCACGCTCGAGTAGCTCAGCAATCCTCTTCGTGATCGTTAGCGAAGATGGCTGCTCACTCTTGTCCGGCATGAAGGATTTCTTGGCCCAGTGCTATTTTGAAGTTCTGGTTTTGCTTAACCCAACGGAGGATGCGGCGCGCCGCAACAACCAGAGTGGACCAACCAGAAGATAAACGGGGTTCTTGAAGAAAGCCGGTTGATTACCTTCGATCGCGTGACCGACAAACTGAAGGATCCAACCGAAGACGAACAAACCTAACGCCCAGCGCCAGTCGAAAAAGAAAAGCGGCAGCGAAATGACGATCATCGGAATACCGATGCTGTGCGACAGACGGTTCAGCGGGTGCTGGTGCTTGGCTTTGTAGTTGGCTAAAAGGCTTTCAGGCATACGGCATTGTTGGTTTTCGATTTTTGGTTGGCGATTTAGGTCGGCAGTTGGCAATCGACAATCGACAATCAAAAATCACTCTAAGACCTCGACGAATATGTCCATCGTACCGCCGCAAACCATTCCTTCTTCGCTCGCTTCATCAGCGGTGAGTGAGAAGTGGTGCAAAGCCGAGTTGCCGGAACGCATAGCGGTTTGCGCTTCGGCCCACACCTCCGCTTCGATGCAACCGCCGCCGACCGTTCCCGCCACTTCGCCGTTCTGGAAAAAGAGCATCTTCGCACCGCGCTGCTGCGGCGTCGAGCCACGAGTGGGGGCGACGGTCGCGACGACGACGCGCTCGCCGCGTTC
>DASUOZ010000241.1:0-6557 GCA_036276375.1 Pyrinomonadaceae bacterium
CGTGCTGCCGTCGCGTCAATGGAAGCTCGGGCGACATCAGCGATCCGAAAGTGGCGAACGCGTGAAACAGCGCTTTCGGAATCAAACTGTGCGAAGCGACGATGCCGGCGGTTTCGCCGTCAGCCGTCGGGTGTACGGGCGTCGCATACTCGATCGGATAAAGTTCGCGTTGCGATTCTACCGCCTTCCGAACTTCATCGTCTTCCGTGACCGCGACCGTCTTAATCCACGTCATGACTAGTTCTTCCCTTTTCGATGAAAGTTTAACGACGAAACACCAACAGATAAAACGGCAGACCGAGTGAGACAACGGCGACGCCGTAAAATGCCTGGTCCGGCTTATTGCCGCCGAGCAACACCAGCATCAATGCAACCAACACCAGAAACACGATTGGCGTCAACGGGTAACCGGGCGTCAAATAACCGACGTCGTCGGAGCGACGCCGGCGTAGCTTAAATAGCGCGATGATCGTAAGCCCGATGAACACTATCACTACAAAGAGAAAGTAGGAAATGATCTCGTTGAACGTGCCGACGAGGACCAGCACCGACGCCAACACCGCCTGGAGCGCGATTGCAAACGCCGGCGTCTCGAAGCGCGGATGAATCGCGGCCACTCCGGGAACGAACAGCCCGTCGCGCGCCATCGCGAAATAAACTCGCGGCGCAGACATCATTACCGCCGCCAAACTTCCCAACACCGACACGATCACGATCAACGAAAACACAGTTCCGCCCGCGCGGCCGAATAAAACCTCGCCTGCCTGCGCCGCAAACGTCTCACCGGAAGTGACCTGATCGAGCGGCACGAGATAAACAAACGTGAGGCTCGTCAGGATGTAGACGAGCATCACGACCAGCACGCCCAGCGTGAGCGCCTTCGGCAACGTTCGCGCCGGATCTTTCACTTCACCGGCGAGTTTGCCGAGGTCCCACCAGCCCGCGAACGAGAAGAACGCGCCGATCAGTCCGCCCGCGAGTGCGCCGATTAGTGGCGGTGAGGCTGAATGTCGGGCGACAAACGGCGTGAAGTTGGACCAGTCGCCGAGTTGAAACCCGACGCCCCACAAAATCACGAACGCGAGCAAGCCGAGTTTGAGAAACATCAACGCGCGCACAAACCATGCGCCAAGCCGCACGCCGCGAATGTTGATGAGCGCCACCGCTACGATCGTTCCGATGGCGAGTAGCTTGGTCGCCCACGGTGACAGATTGACGATGTAACCGGCGTAGGTCGCGAGTCCGACGGCGAGCGCCGCCGTCAATCCCGGATCCATCACGAGAAACGCCATCCAGCCGTACATGAAAGCCAATGCCGGGCCAAATGCTTCGCGCAGGTAAACGTAGCCGCCGCCCGCTTCGGGATAACGGGCGGCGAGCTCGCCGTAACAGAGTGCGCCGCACAGCGCCATCGCGCCCATCGCGAGCCACACGATCAGCAACCACATCGGCGACCCGAGTTGTTTCGCCATGCCGGCGGGCGTCAGAAAAATTCCGACCGCGATGACTTCGCCGACCACGAGCGCCGCCGCGGTGCGCAGTCCGATCTGTCGTTTTAACTCAGCCACAAACTTAGAACGGCTCTGGATCACTCCGTCGACGGCTCTGCCGCCGGATGTGCGGTGAGGCTACGCCTCGCCCTCGGTTAACCACATGAAGTGGGGCTGGGCCCCTCGTATGGCCTCTGGCCCACCATCTTGGGGCTTAGCCCGGACCAGGGGCGAAGCCCGCACGCTTTATTTAGCGACACGGCAAGGCATAGCCTTGCCGCACATCCGGCGGCGAAGCCTCTCAGAACCGCGCCGCTTACAACCGTGCCTCTCAGAACCGCGCTGCTTAGAACCGTGCCTCTCAGAATCAGGCCTTGCAGAACTAGAACGTCACGCGCGCGGCAAACTGAAACGCACGCGGACCGCCCGAGCCAAATACGCCGCCCGCAGTGCTCACGGGCTCGCCGAAACTCGACGACCGCAGGAATCCCGGACTGCTCGGATCGTTATTGTCGCGCACCAGCACGTTACTGAACCCGGAATAGTTCACGTTTGAGAAACCGAGCACGTTCGTCACGTTGAAGAGATTGAACACTTCCGCGATCGGTTCGATCGTGAACCGCTCGCCGAGTCTGAAAACCTTCGACACGCGCAGATCGAGCGACGAGAAGTTGTCACCGAACCGCAGATCGTCACGCACCAGCGGCAGCAACACGCGCGGCCTGAATCCCGTGCTCGGATCCGCGTTGGGACACAACGAGCCACCGGCCGCGTTGATCTGCGTCAACGCCGCATTCAACTGCGCCCCGGTTTGAAACTGCCGCGCGCCCGCGTTTCGCTCCAACTCACAAACACGCGAACTGCCGTCAGGAAGCAGGATGTCCATCGGCACCGTTGAGGCAAGCGTCAGTATCGGCGAGACGCGAATACCGAAAGGCGCCTGAAACACGCCGGAAAAGCTAAACCGGTGGCGCTGATCGTTTGGCGTCGTCCCGTATTCCAACTGGAGATTGCTCGAGTCGATCGGACCGTTGGAAAACGGAATCTGATCGTCGTTGGCGAAGTTGAGCGAACGCGACAACGTGTAAGACGCGCGGAATTGGTAGTGTTTCGAAAAACGCTTCTCGAGGCTCACGAGCAGTCCGTCGTATTTCGTACGCACGCTCGATTCGAGGTTCTTCACCAGATCTGGTCCACCGACGACGGGATTGAAAGGCACTGTGCCGATGATGCGGCCGATAATGAAGTGCGTGCCGGCGTTGCGCACGTAATCAGCGCGCACGACAAAGTCGCGGCCGAACTCCTGCTGCACGCCGACGTTCATCTGGTGGACCATCGGGTTTTGTAGATCGTTGTCGATGATGTTGATACCACCGGCGCCCGCGCCCGGCAGCACAAACCCGGCGAACGGATTCGCCAGCGTCGGCGCACCCGGCGGGAAGACGCCGTTGACCGGATCAAACAGAAACGGCGGCGGAATGAAGAACAGGTTTCCGGCCCGCACTTCGACCGGCAGCGCACGTCCGTCAAGACCGCGTTCGAGCGTTTGAATTTCGAGTGTCACGCGGTCGTAGTAAATGCCGTAGCCGCCGTGAATGCTGGTGCGCCCATCGTTGGTGGAAAAGTTGAAACCGACACGCGGCGCAAAGTTGTTCTTATCGCGTGTTCTTTCGCCGTGCAGAAACGGCAGGATCAGCGGGTTCAACTCGTCGACACGACTCACGTTCTTCACGTCGGTGTCGAGCTCGTAGCGCAGGCCCAGGTTCAACGTAAACTGCCGGTGCACGCGCCAATCGTCCTGAACGAATCCCACGAGATACGTATTGTCAGTGTCCGGCAGCAACAGTGGACGATCCGGCACGCCGCTGCGCAGCGTCACTGCAAACAGCAGATCGTTATCGTCAACGCGCCCGTCGAGATTGCGATCAAAATCGGGGAAATCTTCGATCATCTCGATGCGTCCCTGCTGGAAGACTTTCAGATCCAGATCCGATTCGACGCGCTGAACTTCGCCGCCCACGTAGAACGTGTGATTGCCGCGAATCATCGTGTAAGTGTCGCTGAACTGAAAACGCCGCTGCCTGGTTTGCTGCGGCACGCGAAACGACGCGCCGTCCTGAATGCTGGGAAAAGTAAGTTGTGGACCGGGGGAAACGGGCAGCGTGTCGTTGATGAAGGTGCTGAAGCTGAAGTTGAAGTTGTTAACGTCACGCGCCGACATGACGCGCGAGTAATTGGCGACAAACGAGTTGGTTTTGTTCAGGCTCGACTGCCGCTGCGACGCGGAGCCGATCGCCCGCACGAGCGTGCTCGCGTTCGTACCGTCTTCCCGTTGGTACGAATAACGAAAACTCAACCGATCTTTTTCACTGACAGTCCAGTCAACACGATTGGTGGTGAGAAAGTCGTCCAACGGCGCTCCCGCAAAGTCGCGTCTGATCGAACGGCTGGC
This sequence comes from Pyrinomonadaceae bacterium, assembly GCA_036276375.1. Classification (GTDB taxonomy): domain Bacteria; phylum Acidobacteriota; class Blastocatellia; order Pyrinomonadales; family Pyrinomonadaceae; genus PSRF01. The sequence continues at coordinate 3,943 of DASUOZ010000241.1, forward strand.
GAGGTCTCTCTCACCGACCAAAACGACGCCATCCTGATTGCGATACTCAAACGACCCGAAGAAAAACGCGCGGTCTTTTTTGATCGGACCGCCGAGCGTGAACGCATACTGCTGCCGATCGAACGGCGGCGCCTGGCCAAGACTGCGATCGAACGTCGCCGGCAAACCCTGCAACTCACGGTCGCGAAAGTAGACTGAACCCGAACCGTGCAGCTCGTTTGTTCCGGATTTGGTGACCACGTTCACCACCGACGACCCCGAACGGCCCATCTCAGCCGAGAAGCGATTCGTCGCAATCTGAAACTCGGCGATCGCTTCCTGCGAAATGTTCTGCACTGGTCCACCGACAACGTCGTCGTTGTTGTCAGCGCCATCGATCGTGACGTTGCCGCCGCGTCCGAGCTGACCGGCGGATGAAATCACGAAGGCGTTCGTCTTGGTCGGATCGAAATTCGGCGCGGGCGCATTACCGGGGATCAATAGTGCGAGCTCGAGGAAGTTACGGCCGTTGAGCGGCAGGCTTTCGACTTCGCGCGGCTCGATCACGCCCTGGACCAGCGAGTCGGTGTTGTCAATCAGCATGCGCCCATCGTTGATGTCGACCACCGTCGATAAGCTCCCAACCTCGAGTGACACATTCAGCGTCACGGACTGGCCGACCTTTAACGCGATCGGGACCTTCGTCTCTTTGGTCAGAAATCCGGGTGCTTCGACGCGCAGATCATATTCGCCGGGCGTCAAGTCCGTGAGCACATACACTCCTTCACCGTTGGTAAGGGTTTCGCGCCGAACGCCGGCGGATTTGAGCGTTGCGATTACCCTTACGCCTGACACAGCGGCTTCATTCTGATCGATAACGGCGCCGGTCAACGTTGCCTTTGCCGCCTGCTGGGCCAGAACAGATGCTTGCAAACAACCGACAAGCAACACGATTGCCGCGAGGGAACGCGATAGGAGAGGCGTCATTATTGATTCCTTTCAGTTGTTCTTCGGACTAGTTGATGCAGCTTGCAACCCGGTCGTAAATGCGGGAGACGATCTCTCGAGCCTGGCTCTCACTTCGTGACTCGGCGACGATGCGAATGATCGGTTCGGTGTTTGAGCCGCGCACCAGAAACCAACCTTCCGGGAGTGTGACTTTCACACCGTCGCGCGTGTCGAGTGGATACTCACCATATTCCTGCCGCAACATTCTCAACACCGTGGGAATTTTTTCTGAAGGACAAACCATCTTTTCTTTAACGACTGTGTAGCGCGGAAATTCATCCAGTAACTGCGACACGGTCTTGCCTGATTCCGCGAGCAGATGCAGCACGAGGGCCATGCCTACCAAACTGTCGCGCGCAAAATTGATGCGCGGATAGATCACACCGCCGTTTCCTTCGCCGCCGATCACGGCGTTCTGCTGTTGCATCTTGTCGGTGACGTTCACTTCACCGATCTTGGTCAGAAACAGCGGGCAGTCGAATTTCTTCGCCACGTCTTCCAGCGCGGAAGTGGTAGATAAATTTGCGACCACCGGCCCCGGCTCGCGTCCGAGCACGTAAAGCGCGGCGAGCACGAGCGTGTAGTCTTCGCCGATCGGCGTTCCGTGCTCGTTGACGATCGCCAGTCGATCCGCGTCCATGTCCTGAGCGAAACCGACGTCGGCGCCGTGCCGCTTCACCGCTGCACATAGATCGCCGAGGTTTTCCGGCAAGGGCTCGGCCGGACGCGGAAAGGATCCGTCCGGGGTGACGTTGATGGGAATCACCTCCGCGCCAAGAGCTGCGAGCAACTCTGGACCGACGATCGAGCCCGCGCCGTTGCAGGAGTCAAGCACGACCTTCAGTTTTTTCCCGGCGAATGCCAGCGGTCCGAGGGCGTCCATCACCGCTTTGATGTGCGTGTCGCCCGCTCCTTCAACTTCTTCTACCGACCGGATCTCGTCGCCCGTTACTTTCGTGTACTCGCCCTGGTGATAGATATCGAGTAGTTCGCGGGCCTGACCCGCGTCCAGAAAGAGCCCGTTCGGACCGATAAACTTAAGCGCGTTCCACTCGGCGGGGTTGTGACTCGCAGTGATCGCGATGCCGCCGTTCGCCCGTCGCCGTCGGACCTGCAATTGCACCGTCGGCACCGGACAAACACCGATGTCGACTACGCGGCCGCCGCTCGAAAGAATGCCCGCGATGACAGCGTGTTTCACCATTTCACCGGACGTGCGTGGGTCGCGTCCGACGACGATCGTTCCCGATCCGGTGTGCGTGCCGAACGCCTGCGCGAAACGCGTCAGCAGCCTCGGCGTCAACGACTGCCCGATGACGCCACGCACACCCGAGATACTGATTTTTAGAGTTGGTATCGCCCTCATCCGCTTACTTCAACACCTCTCCGCTCTCCCGTGTCACGCCCGACGCTCCACCTGGGCTTTGCCCCCGGATGTGCGGCATGGCTCTGCCTTGCCGTCTACTTTCTGATTCGGTCGCGCGTCCAATCGAGCAGTTCCGCCGCCCTCGCTTTCTCTTTGGCTTCGACAATGATGCGGATGATCGATTCCGTGTTTGACGCGCGCACGTGCGACCAGCCGTCCGGCAGCGTCACTTTCAAACCGTCGGTCGAATCAAACGCCAGTC
>DASUOZ010000242.1:0-2024 GCA_036276375.1 Pyrinomonadaceae bacterium
TAAACCTTCTGGTTGAACTTCTCGAGATCCGTGCGACTCGGATCGCGCAGCAGCCACGGATAGAGTTTCGTGTGCAACAGGTATTCGTTGCGCACCGTGTCGAGCGCGATCAACTCCTGAAACTTCTCCAGCATCGCCGCAAACTCCTGCTCCGACAGCGCCGGATTCTGACGTTTGATCAACGAGATGCTTGCGTTGTCGAGGACCGCGTCCGCAGCGTGCAACTGCGCGATCTTCTTCCACGCTGCTTCGTCGGTGATGAGGCCGAGCTTTTCGGGCGTGGCTGTCATCGCGCGCAGCATGTTCGCCTCTGAATAGGCTTTCGTGATGGCGAGCGGCGCGACGATGATCGCTTCGAGTTTTCCGTCCCGCGTGGTTTGAGTTATGAAACCTTCCGGAGCTTTGCCGCCGATTTTAGTCGTGTCTTCGTACCACGCAACGTTGATTTTGTTGTGCTGCGTGCGATAGTACTGCCACAGAAGCGTAGTCCTTTGCTGCTCCGGCTTTTTGTTCAATGGGCCGTTCAGCGACTTGAACAACGCTTCGGCATCCGCGATCCGGCGCCTGAAGGCTTGTGGCCCATACAGGCCGGGAAGCGCTTCGAGTAACTGTCCCGACGAATCGAGCACGTAGTGAATGCTGTTGCCGGTGATCGTGCGTTCGAGTTTGCGTCCGTCGCCGAAGTCGATCGTGATAACCGGCGCGGGACGCACACTCTGCCAGTGCAGCACAAAGCGATCGCGCAAGACGGCAGATATCTCCGCGTTTGCGTAAAGCACTGTACGGAAGAAGCGGCTGTTGGCGCAGCTGAGCTCGTCGGTGAGTTTTCCGAGCAGCCGCAGCGAAAGAATCGGTTTGCCGCTTTCCGTCGCGACGCGCTGGGCTTCTTTTAGGTCGGTGTACCAGTAAAGCCCCGAGAGATAACTATTCTTCTGCCCGCTGACCGCGTCGAGCGCGCGGGTAATTCGCTGCCACTCCGCGTCAGGCTTAAGCAAAGGGTCGTCAATGTGTTTCTTAATTTGAGCGGCGTACCGCAGGCGCAACTCATTCAACCCCGCTGGTCCAAGACTACGCAGCTCTTCGATAGCAGCGGCAGACTCGACCACATTCTCCGAAACGGCCGTGTCGACAAGTTCGGCGGCAAACGACGTGCGACTTACAAACAAAACGAGCAGGAGCAGTGGAAGGACGGAGAACTTCGATTTCATCGGGAACCTCCGCGGATGTATTGGTGGTACGTCGGGAAGAGTAGTCATTTGAGCCGGCAGCCGTCTGTTGGGTTGTCTGACGGGAGTTTGAATTTTTCAAAACGCGAATGGATAATCCCGACCATGCTCCGAACCCTTCTTCTTCTGGCACTCCTGCCGGTGACGGTCTCCGCCCAAAACCCGCAGGTTAAAGTACGTGACTACCGGCGCGCCAACGAACACCAGATTCTCAAGGAATACCTGGCGCTGCTCTCAATTCCCAACGTCGCGTCTGACACACCAAACATCCGCAAAAACGCCGAGTTCATCGCCGCCATGATGCGACAGCGCGGCCTCGAGCCACGGTTACTCGAAGGACCAACTCCGGACACGCCTCCGGCCGTTTACGCCGAATGGAAAGTTCCGAACGCCCGGCGCACGTTGCTGCTCTACGCGCATTACGACGGCCAACCAACGGATCCCAAACAGTGGACCGGAACGCATCCGTGGCAACCGGTGTTTCGTTCGGCAGCGTTGGAAGCAGGCGGCGAGATCACGCCAACCCCTCCGGCAGGCGAGGCTTTCAACGGCGATTGGCGTATCTACGGGCGCTCGGCCTCCGACGACAAAGCCGGCGTGATGGCGATTCTCAACGCGTTCGCCGCGCTCAAAGCAAGCGACATCTCGCTTACGTCTAACATCAAGTTTTTCTTTGAAGGCGAAGAAGAAGCCGGGTCGCCGCATCTCGCGGAGATCATCAGGGCGCATCGTGAGTTGCTCACCGCCGATGCGTGGATCATCTGCGATGGTCCAGTACACCAGTCGGGTAAAAAGCAG
>DASUOZ010000243.1:0-2569 GCA_036276375.1 Pyrinomonadaceae bacterium
ACGTACGCATGGCTGATGAGGCAGTGTGTATCGGTCCCGCTGCGTCGAGTGAGAGTTACCTGAACATCGACGCGGTGGTTTCCGCGGCGCTCTCGACAAAGGCCGAAGCGGTGCATCCCGGCTATGGTTTTCTCGCGGAGAACGCGACGTTTGCCCGTGCGGTGATCGAAGCGGGCTTAACCTTTATTGGCCCACCAGCGGAAGCGATGGAAGTCATGGGATCGAAGACGAGCGCGCGGCGGGCGGCGGTCGACGCGGGTGTTCCGATCGTACCGGGAACGGTCGCGGCGTTGCAGTCATTCGCGGAGGCCGAGAAGACAGCGGCGGAGTTTGGTTATCCCGTGATGTTGAAAGCCGCCGCCGGTGGCGGCGGCAAAGGCATGCGGCTCGTCGCCGGCGCGCACGAGCTCCGTTCGGCGTTTGAAACTGCGCAGACAGAAGCCGCCGCCGCTTTCGGCGACTCGTCGCTGTATCTCGAGAAGGCTGTAGAACGGCCGCGTCACATCGAGATTCAGATCTTCGCCGACAACCACGGCAATGTGGTCCATCTCGGCGAACGCGAGTGCTCGATTCAGCGACGACATCAGAAAGTGATCGAAGAGTGTCCGTCGCCGATCAACGATCCCGACCTGAGACGGCGTATGGGCGAAGAGGCGGTGAAGATCGCGCGTGCGGTGAATTACACAGGCGCGGGAACGGTCGAATTTTTGCTGTCTGACACGACGCGCGAGTTCTATTTTCTGGAGATGAACACGCGGCTACAGGTCGAGCATCCGGTTACGGAACTCGTCACCGGTTTCGATCTCGTGCGGGAACAGTTTGCCGTCGCGGCGGGCGCGCCGTTGTCGTTCACGCAGGATGACGTGAACTGGACCGGTCACGCGATCGAGTGTCGTATCTACGCTGAGGATCCGGCGAACAACTTCTTTCCCTCACCCGGAAAGATCACGCATTTGCAGGAACCGCTTGGTCCAGGCGTGCGCATTGACAGCGGCGTGCGTCGTCTCTCGGAAGTCTCGATTCACTACGATCCGATGATCGCGAAACTCGCCGTGTGGGGACGCTCGCGTAACGAAGCGATCGATCGCTTGCGGCGCGCGCTTGATGAATACGACGTGGCGGGAATCACCACAACGCTGCCGTTCTTCCGCGAAATCGTACGCGACGAGGAATTCATCGACGCGCGGCTCGACACCGGCTTTATCTCCCGTTTCAACGAACGTCGTACCCAGCCACAGATTTCCACGGAAGACACAGACCTCCCCATTATTGCCGCGGCGCTGCACTACGCGAAGAATCAACAACCAGTTCGAATTACAAAGTCTGTCAGCAAGTGGAAACTTTCAGCACGTGAAGTTAAAAGCAATCACAGGTGACGTCGAAGAGGAGGTGGGATTGGAACTGGCCGGCGAGCGCGTCTCGGCCAGAATCGGCACGCGTGTTTACGAGCTTGAAGCACGCGAGACCGAACCCGGAATCTATGTTTTCATCTTCGGCGACCGAGTGCGGGAGTTTCGCGTTGACGACAAAATAAAAATCGTCGATCCACGGCGGTTGCGCGGCAGCCAGAACTCGGGCGGGCAACATCACGGTGTCGCGCAGATCGTGGCGCAAATGCCGGGCAAAGTCGTGAAGGTTCAGGTCGCCGCGGGCGAGGCGGTCGAGAAAGGCGCGGGCGTTGTGGTCGTGGAAGCGATGAAGATGCAGAACGAGATGAAATCGCCGCGCACGGGTACGGTGGTTTCAGTGAACGTCAAAGCCGGCGACACGGTAAACGCCGGCGACGTCCTGGTGATATTGGAGTAGATCGAGTGCGGGTTCTTCTTTGGGATATTGACGGCACGTTGATGCGCTCGGTGCGCAACGGCGCGTACAAGGACTACACGATCCCGGTGCTCGAAGAGATCTTCGGCACGGCCGGACGTCTGTCGGACATGCGCGTGTCGGGCATGACTGATTTGCAGATCATCTTCGAAGCGTTGGCGGAGACGAACGTTTCTCAGGAACAGATCGTCGCGCACGTAGATCTCTTGAGCCGGCGTCTGACTGAAGAAGCACGACGCGTGACAGGCAACGGCGTGCAGTTCTTTCAGTTGCTGCCGGGCGTGCGCGAGACGTTGCAGGCGCTCCACGAGCATCCGCGTTACGAATCGGCGCTGTTGACCGGCAACATCAAACCGATGGCCGAACTGAAGATGGAGCTCATGGGCCTCAATCAGTTTTTCACTCTCCCGGGCGCCTTCGGCGAGGAATCTCATATCCGCCGCGATCTTCCGGCTTTGGCCGCGGATCGAATACGCGCGCACTTGCGAGTTAATCTCCTACCCGAACACTTCATCGTGATCGGCGACACGCCAAACGACATCGACTGCGCGCGTCATTTCGGCGCCCGCGCCGTCGCCGTCGGCACCGGTCGCTTCTACTCGCGCGAAGAAATCCGGGCGTGCAAACCTGACGCAATCCTTCCCGATCTCTCTGACACAAACCTCGCGTTGGCCACGTTGGAAAAACTATAAAACCGTCCGCAGATTACACCGAGTCTGCGTAATCTGTGGATGGCCCTTAAATG
>DASUOZ010000244.1:0-2650 GCA_036276375.1 Pyrinomonadaceae bacterium
AGGTGTTCAGTTTCGATCGTATGGCCCGGCGTCGTGTGGTTCGTCAACAAAATCGTCACGCTCGAATCCTTCTGAACGATCGAACAATCGACAGTTTCATGCAGCCCATCGACAAGCGAATGCCTGTCGCCCAGGTCGCGCAACAACTCAAACGCGCGATAACTCGGTTTCGGAATACCGTGCAACGTCAGCAAACCAAAGCCTCCGTGAAAAGGCACTGACGGAAACCCGTGCTCTTCAAAGATATCGGAGAACGTCCAGAAGCTGTAACCATCAACCAGCCCGGCGGCTTCCATCACGGTCGATGCGATAAAGGCGGCGGCGTAAGGCTCGTCGTGCAAGGGATCGTTGGGATTGGATGACGAGTTCCATTCGGTGTAATAAACCGGGCGCTCACCGGCATACATGCGCGTGTTCTGCACCACCTCACGCATGATCCCGCGCTGGCTCTTGAACAGTTCCACTTCCGTGTCGCCGTCGTTCTCGTAACCATCGTTTGGATAATGATGTGTGCTGATAAAGTCAGCAGGCACTTCGTTGCGCTCACAAAACTTTACAAACTCTTCGATCCATGCGCTCTTCGCTGTTGCCGGACCGCCAACCTTGATCGACGGCGAGACTTTTTTGATCGCCTCCGCGGTGTGACGATAAAGACGAAAGTAGTCGCGTTGAGTTCCCGTCCAGAACGTTCTCAAATTCGGCTCGTTCCACACTTCAAACGGCCACTCACTCACTTCCTTCTTTCCATAACGCTCGACGCAATGGGTCACGAGGGCGTCGATCAGTCTCGTCCATTGCTTGTAATCTTTCGGCGGCGTCACGTTAGCGCGATAGCTGAAAACTGTTCTCTTGCCTGAAGCCAAAACCGTCGGCATGAAGCTCAACTCGACAAAAGGCTTCATCCCGATCGCAAGCAGGAAATCGAAGATCTGATCGACGTTGAGAAACGAATAAACGTTGTTATGGACGAGGGTGCGCATGTCGTCAGAGAGCAGACCGTGAAAACGCACGTGACGGAAGCCGAGTTCTTCGTGAGCTCGTTTCAGATCGCGCTGCCAGTCGGCGCGCAGCGCCATAGGCGCGTGATCGCTACCGACCGTGTGTTCCCAGAAGTGCGGGAGTGGAGTTGTTGCTTCTGCCAGATCGCAGAAGAAAGTGAGTCTGCTCACAGCACCTGTCGTAATGCGCGCCGGCTGAATTCGGCTGTCATTCCATAGACCAGGTGAGAAGCCAGTGCATAAACGTGCGTCGAGACTGGATACTCACTCGGTCCTTTTGAGAGTCCGAGCATAGGCACACTGATTTCATCGGCGATCAACCAGAATGCAGCGCCGAATGGAAGGCCCGCCGCCGTTGTTACCTGCGGCGAGACTTCAGCAAGCGCGCCGTAGAGGCCACCTGTCGCTGTGCCAAAAGCGTAGTGGACCACCGCGCCCGCTGGTCTCTTCTCGCTCTCCTGCAGTTCGTGATCGAAGACTGTTCGCGAGATCACTTTCGCAGTCTCAACAGTGGCATCATCCTGCTCTTTCACGTCTTCGCCTTGATCGCCTGTAGAGCCGTGGGCCGGCTGCATGGCTTGCGCGCCGTGCGGTTTCTCTGTGCCTTCGGTGATGCGAGTCCAGGCGGCTTGAAACTGGTTCATGGTCCAGGATGCGACGAACCCGGCAGCCAGCCCCGCCAGCACGCCCTTCGCGATGTTCGGACTTCCGTTGTTGTTACGCATGCGTCAAGCTCCTTAGTGTGACGTCTCGTTGGAGTTCCCATAGAGCGAACGCCAACCGGCCCACGCTGCTAAACCAAGTCCCGCGATCAATGAGCCCGTGATGAACGGATGCAGCGTGGCCCTTGTATAAATACTCGACTCGGCGACGTGCCCTGGATAATCACCACGTTCTTCGCCGTCTGCTAAAGGCGCGTACAAACTATCAGGACGATTGACCGGCCGCGGTCGATCCGACTTCTGCGCGTCAAACGCCATCGCGCCGAGCACCATATCAGTCAGGCCTGGCGCGTAATGGCTGGCTTGGGCAAGCACCTTGCCGCCACCACCGACCGTGACATCTCTCTCGGGATTTTCAGCGCAATGAAGTATTGCCTCTGCAACCGTCTCGGGCGCGTAAACCGGTGGCGGATTCATTGGTTCAACTGCCATCAGGTTCTTCGCGTGACCAACGTAAGGCGTGTCGATGGTGCTGGGTTTGATCAACGTCACGGAGATCGGCGCTTCCTCTTCTTCGAGCTCCAGGCGAAGCGCGTCGGTGTAACCCTTCACGGCATGTTTCGAAGCGCAGTAAGTGCCCTGGAGCGGAATCGCAACGTCTGAAAGAACGCTGCCGACGTTGATCAGCGCGCCACTGCGTTCGCGCAGGTGTGCGCAGGCGACCATCGAGCCATGGACCACGCCCCAGTAGTTTGTATCAAATAAACGGCGCTGGTCTTCGAGCGACTGGTCCAACATGTGTCCATAGATTGAGACGCCTGCGTTATTGATCCACGTATCGAATCCTCCGAAATGTCTGATGGCTTCGTGCGCAACGTTCTGCACATCTTCAAACCGCCCAACGTCACCCACAACGAAAATCGCTTTCCCGCCCGTGGCGTTGATCTCGTCAGTCACGCGACGCAGCGTCTCTTCGCTGCGGGCGTTCAG
>DASUOZ010000245.1:0-3456 GCA_036276375.1 Pyrinomonadaceae bacterium
ATTCCGTTCCGCTTCCGGCCGCAAAACCACTGCCGATCGCGAAACCATTTGTACCGTCGTAACCCTCGAGCCACCAACCATCGAGTATCGAAAGATTGAGCCCGCCGTTCATCGCCACCTTCTCACCGCTCGTGCCTGACGCCTCCTGCGGCCGGCGCGGAACGTTGAGCCAAACGTCAACTGACTGTACTAACTGCCTCGCGATCTCCTGATCGTAATCCTCGAGAAAAACGGCGCGCTGCCTGACTGCCGGATCGTATTTCCATTGGGCCAACTGCTGTAACACCAGTTTCGATCCTTCATCCTGCGGGTGTGCCTTGCCCGCAAATACGAACTGCACCGGACGCTCTTCGTTATTAATCAGGCGCAACAGACGCTCCTGGTCCGACAGCAACAAATTCCAGCGCTTGTATCCGGCGACACGTCGCGCAAACCCGATCGTCAGCGCACTCGAATCAAACATGGTCTTCGCGGCTTCGATGTAATCAGTCTTTTCACCCGCGGCGAGACGCGACTGCGTCGTGCGATGCCGAACAAACGCCAGCAGACGCTCCTTTAACCTCGAGTGCGCGGTCCAAAGTCCCTCGTCGGAAATACGCGCGACCCCTTCGCTCCACGCCTTCGGCTCGCGCAGTTTCTTTTCCCAGTCCGCTCCGATGTACTTCTCAAACAGATCACGCAACAACGGCGAAATCCACGTCGGCGCGTGCACACCGTTTGTCACGTGAATGATCGGCACCTCGTCAACTTTTTTACCCGGGAACAGCTTCTGCCAAAGCGCACGCGACACTTCACCGTGCTTCAAACTCACGCCGTTCGTCGACCTGCACATGCGAATTGCCAGCGGCGTCAACCCATAACGCGATGCGTCATTTTCCGCCTCGATCCGGCCCAGCGCGAGAAACTCTTCCTCACTCAAACCAAGCTCTTTCGCGTATTCACTGCCAAACGCGCGCAGCACCAGCGACGCATCAAACTCATCATTACCCGCCGCAACCGGCGTGTGCGTCGTGAACGCACACTGCTGCCTCACGATCGGCATCGCATCGGCCATCTTCACTTGCTGCTGCTGAATAACTTCGCGAGCCAGTTCGAGTGTCAGAAACGCGGAGTGACCTTCGTTCAAGTGGTAGACGTGCGGTGTTACCCCCAGCTTGCGCAGCAAACGCACGCCGCCAATTCCGAGCAACATCTCCTGCACGATCCGCGTCTCGCGATCGCCGCCGTAGAGGTGCCCGGTTACCCAACGATCAGTCTCCACGTTTTCCGGAATGTTCGTGTCCAGCAAGTAGAGTTGAACAGTACCGACGTCCGCACGCCATACCTGGGCCAACACCTCGCGATCGCGAATCGAGACTGCGATGCGCAGCGGCGTGCCGTCGGCGTTCTGAATCAGCGTGATGGGTAGCTCGTTAGGAAACGTTTCGCCGTAGTGCTCTTCCTGCCAACCATCGTTACGCAGACGCTGGCGGAAGTATCCGTACCGATAAAGCAAACCAACGGCGACGAGCGGCAAACGAAGATCGCTCGCCGACTTGAGGTGATCTCCGGCCAGGATCCCCAACCCGCCGGAATAAAGCGGCAATGAGTTGTGGACGCCAAACTCGGCGCAGAAGTACGCCACCGGACGTTCCGGCGTGATCTTCAGATCGGTGATGGTCCAACCGGTCCCCGAAGCCATGTACGATTGAAAATTCTGATCGATGCGCCGCACACGTTCGAGATACACCGGATCCGTAGCGGCTTCCGCCAGACGATAAGCTGACGTTTTCGCGAGCAGTTGCCGTGGGTTCTGCTCACACTCTTCCCAGATCTCCGGATCGAGATCGCGAAAGATCCCAGCGCCGTCCGCGGCCCAACTCCACCAGTAATTCCAGGCCAGCCGCTCCAGTGGCACGAGCGGCGCAGGCAGTTTCTGTGGCTGCGCCGCACGCTTTTCGATTTCAGTCGTTTCAATCATCCGTGTACGTTTACTCGCCCCAAACTAGTCGTAGTCACAAAAGGAGAGAGTCTACTCGAATTCGTGGTACTGAAGAAACACCCGCGCATCCCGGTCCTGGAAGAACACGAGGCGCACTTCCTCAATATGGTGATCGGACTCAAGAAACGCTTTGATTGCGCGCGCGGAAACCGCGGCGGCCTCAGCCCTGGGATAACCGTATGCGCCCGTCGAAATCGAGGGAAAAGCTATAGAAGAAACCCCATGCTGCACTGCGAGGAGTAACGAATTCCGGTAACACGCAGCCAGTAGGTCCGCCTCACGTTCCCGCTGACGACCATAGATCGGGCCAACGGTGTGAATCACAAATTGCGCCGGCAGATCTCCGCCGGACGTGATCACCGCTTCGCCGGTCGGCAACCCTCGCGGATATTTCGTGTTTCGAATCTCCCGACATTCAACGAGGATTTGCGGTCCACCGGCGCGATGAATCGCTCCGTCAACTCCGCCGCCGCCGAGAAGAGTCGAGTTGGCGGCATTCACGATCGCGGTGACGTCCTGGCGAGTAATGTCGTCAACGACAACGACAACACGCCCGGCTAAAAACGACTGGGCCATCTCGTCACTCTTCCGCGCGCGGCTCGGTTCTGATTTCGTCAAACATGTCCTGACGCCGCAATGCTTCGGCGACGCCCTTGGCGGTGTGTTCGTTGAGGGGATGATTGGGGTCCGTGCTCGCTATCTCAAACACGCGATCGTCCAACATCACGACTCCGAGCGAGCCCAGGGTGACGCCCGACGTGATGAGAATCTCGTCCATGTTGTGAATACGGAAGCTGCCGGTTTGCTCGACCCAATCTTCGATGAAGGGGTCGCGCAGAGCGTGCTCGGCCTCAGATTCTGAAAGGTATGCGCCTTCGACGATGAGACAATATTCGCGCACTTCTACTTGGCCGTTAAGGTTGAGTTTTCAGGACCAAAAGCGCAGCCGGAGGGTCGCCCGGGCGATGGTTAATGTACCACTGTGCCCACGAAAGAAAAAGTTGTAGCGAAAGAAAAAGGGTGGCAACCGATTGCCACCCCTTTTTGCCATTCGCTGCGTGTGCGCTTAACGAGCTGATTTACCGCGCTTTCGCGTATTGCCGGTTCAGCGTTTCACGCAAACGGTCGAAGTACGAGTTGAACGTGACGAACCCACTGCTGCCCTGGAAAAACGCTCGTCCACCAGTTTCATTCGACAACCGGTTCAACGAGCTCTGCCCGTAGCTCGCGGCGAGGCGGCTGTGGCTCGTCAAACCCACCGACGGCGCGTAGAAACTGAACACCGACACATGTCGCTTGTTGGCTTCCCTGATCGCCCGGTCGATATCGATCGTATGACCCGCCGCCGTTGAATCAAATCCGCGCGACGTGTCGAGTCCGTCTGAAATCAGCAGAATCGCATTCGCGTTCGTCCCGTTGCCGTCAAACTTCTTCAGCGCTTCCACCACTTCTACGTACGGATTGAAGGGTGAGCT
>DASUOZ010000246.1:0-2749 GCA_036276375.1 Pyrinomonadaceae bacterium
TCTCTCTGCCGCCGTCTACGGGATCGACGCTGATCTCGTCGACATCGAAGTCGATCTAACAAACAGCCGTGGTGAAACGGATCAGTCGTCATCCGTCACGATCGTCGGCCTGCCCGATGCCGCCGTGCGCGAGTCGCGCGAACGCATCCGCGCCGCGATGCAAAACTGCGGCTACTTCTTTCCGTTCCAAAAAACCACGATCAATCTGGCGCCCGCAGACGTGCGTAAAGAAGGAGCGAGTTTCGATCTGCCGATAGCCCTGGGAATCCTTGGTGCAAACGGCGATCTCGCCGAACACTACAGCCTGATTCATATTCTGTGCGTCGGCGAGCTTTCCCTCGACGGCCGCGTTCGCGCGATCAAAGGCGCGCTGCCGATTGCGATCCTCGCGCGCGAAGCTGCGATTCGCCACGTCGTGTTACCGGAGGAGAGTGCGAAAGAAGCAGCGGTGGTCGACGGCGTGAACGTTTACCCGGTTGCTGATTTGCGCGCCGCAGTGCAGCTCATCGCCGATCTGCGTTCCGATACACCGCCAATTCCGTTGCGCGTGGAAGCGGCTGCGATCCTTTCCCGAACAGAGCAGTACAACATCGACTTCAAGGAAGTGCGCGGCCAGGTTTCAGCCAAACGCGCGCTGGAGATCGCGAGTGCCGGCGGCCACAACATCCTGCTTATTGGACCACCCGGATCTGGCAAGACGATGCTTGCGAAGCGTCTGCCCACGATCATGCCGCCGCTCGAATTTGACGCCGCGCTTGAGCTCACGAAGATTCATTCTGTTGCGGGGCTTACCGGACGCGCCGGCCTGGTTACGGAACGTCCCTTTCGCTCGCCGCACCACACGATCAGTGATGCTGGTTTGATCGGTGGTGGTAGTGTGCCGCGGCCGGGTGAGGTGTCGCTGGCCCATCAGGGAGTGTTGTTTCTCGATGAGCTGCCGGAGTTTGATCGCAAAGTCTTGGAAGTGCTGCGGCAGCCATTGGAAGATCAAAAGGTGACGATCAGTCGCGCGGCGATGACGTTGACATTTCCGGCATCGTTCATGCTCGTGGGCTCGATGAATCCGTGTCCCTGTGGTTACTGGAGTGATCCGTCGCGTGAATGTCGCTGCTCGCCGTTGCAGATTCAACGCTACATCGGTCGCATCTCAGGACCGTTGCTGGATCGCATCGATATTCACATCGATGTACCAGCGGTTAAATTTCGTGAACTCACCGGCGACGATTTGCCCGAGACAGACAGTTCCGCGATCATCCGCGGGCGGGTGATCAGAGCGCGCGAACGCCAACTGGCTCGCTTTCGCGGCGAGCGCATTTTTTCGAACGCCGCGATGACGCCGCGCATGATCCGCGTGCATTGCAAGATCGACTCCCAAAGTGAACGAATGCTCGAGAGCGCGATGATGCGTCTGGGTCTCTCGGCGCGCGCTTACGACCGCATTCTCAAGGTCAGCCGCACGATCGCGGATCTGGCTGGCAGCGACCACATCCTCTCAACCCACGTCTCCGAAGCCGTGGGCTACCGCTCCCTCGACCGCACCTACTGGACGTAATGTTCTGAAGAAACTTTCATTGAGGACCAGGCGAAGCGTAGAGTGCGTCTCGTCTTCTCATTGGCTCAGAACCTACTTCATCGTCTCGGACCACGAGGCGTCGTTTGGAAAAATAAAATGATTCGCGCGTAAGCGGTTTCTCACTGCCTCGCGGCGCGGCTTTAGAGGTCTTCACATGAAACTACCCAAAGTCACTTTAGGAAAAGTGCACATCACTCTCACTGGATTACTGCTGGCCACGATCGCCGGTGGAGCCCTGGCCGCGTTAACCATCGGATTTTCCAGTACCGGCACGGCAGTGACGTATGCCGCTTCACCTGGCTTGCAGGACGAATTACAGATTCAGCTTAGCAGCGACGGTTTTAGTCCCAGCGAGGTGCAGCATGTGGCCGGCACGTTCGCGATTGTGGTCGAGAACACAAACGTCGAAGGCGACTACACGCTCAGACTGAAGGCCGCAGACGGCACAGTCGTAAAAGAAGTCCAGGTGCAAAAAGGTTCGGCAGCGTGGACGGTTACGTTAACAGCCGGCGAATACACGCTGACGGAAGCCAGCCACCCCCAATGGGAGTGCCGCATCACCGTGCAATAGAACTCGGTAAAAAACTGAACTTCACCAATGTTCCAGACGCTTCACCGCCCAGGAGAAAACATGTCTCGTCCCTCCCACCTGTTTTTGTCTCTGCTGTTCTGTTTCGTGATCGCTATTTCCTTTCTGACGCCTCGGACCAGATCACAAAGCACGCTGCGGTCTTTGTCGCTGAACGGCACCAGCCAGTACTTAAGCGCCCCGAGCAGCACGAGTTTGAATATCAGCGGCGCGATCACGGTTGAGGCCTGGATCAAGCTCAACTCAATTGGCGCGTATCAGACGATCCTTAGTCGCGAGGCGTTTCAGCCGACGGGATAATCTCTGAATTGTTTCATTTGGCGGGTAAAAATAGGTTCTATACAGATAAGCAACTTGCTGAAGCCGTTCGCAAGTTCCCGCAATACTTGAAAGTCGCTGATGACGCGCTAGACCCAAGCCTCAATATTTATGACTCACGATATCAAGCACCACCCAACTGGACGAAGGCGAATCAGGGCGGGTACAGCGCGTATTTTCACTATGCACAGTACAATATCTGCTTTACAGGGCCAGCGAACGGCGGCATGAAAAGGCTAATCCGATGATGAAACACGTAAGAAAGATCT
>DASUOZ010000247.1:0-4887 GCA_036276375.1 Pyrinomonadaceae bacterium
CCACGCCTCGTTTCACCCACCGGCGCCACGCGCGGTCTCGGTTGGGACATCAACAGCAGCTACTCCACGAATCGCGGAGAGCTCTTTCCGCTCGGTTCGTTTGGTCACACAGGATTTACGGGCACGTCGATCTGGATCGATCCGTCGAGTCAGATGTTTGTCGTGTTTCTGAGTAATCGCGTGCACCCGGACGGCAAGGGCGACGTTGGCCCACTGCGCGGCCGCGTCGCATCGATCGTGGCCGGCGCGATCACCGACACGAGTGTGGCCCAGCACGGACGCGAGCAGTCGGCAAACTATTACGCCGAGACCATCAAAGCCTTGCAGCAGTTTGCGTCGCGCAACGAAGGCGCCGCGACGTCTGTAAAAGTGTTGACCGGAATCGACGTGCTCGAGCGTGACAACTTCAAACCACTCGCCGGGTTGCGTCTCGGTCTGGTCACCAACCACACCGGACGTAATCGCGAAGGACGCCAGACGATCGACGTACTCAACAAAGCCGCCGGCGTAAAGCTGGTCGCGCTTTTCTCGCCGGAACACGGCATTCGCGGAGTCGCGGACGAAAACATCTCGGATTCAAAGGACGAAGCAACGGGGCTGCCAATCTATTCTTTGTACGGCGAAACGCGGCGGCCGAAGGCCGAGCAACTGAAAGACCTCGACGCGCTGGTCTACGACATCCAGGACATCGGCGCGCGCTTCTACACTTACATCTCAACACTCGGTTACGTGCTCGAAGAAGCCGCGAAAGTAAAGCTGCCCGTGTTCGTGCTCGATCGCCCGAATCCAATTGGCGGCGTCGACGTTGAAGGTCCCATTGCCGACAGCGACAAGCTCTCGTTCATCTCCTATCACACGATTCCGACGCGCCACGGTCTCACCGTCGGCGAGTTGGCCCAACTATTCAATCGCCAGCGAAACATCGGCGCCGACGTGCGCGTGATCAAGATGGAAGGCTGGCGGCGCTCGATGTGGTTTGATGAAACGAACCTGACGTGGATTAATCCGTCGCCAAACATGCGCAGCCTCACGGAAGCGACGCTCTATCCGGGCGTAGGACTACTCGAGACGACAAACGTGTCTGTCGGCCGTGGCACGGACACGCCGTTTGAGATTGTCGGCGCGCCGTGGATTCAGGGCGACAAGTTGGCTGACTATCTCAATCAGCGTGGAATTCCGGGTGTGCGGTTTGTGCCGCTGCGCTTCACTCCGAAGGCGTCGGTGTTCAAAGACGAGCAGTGCAGTGGCGTGAACGTCATCATCACCGACCGGGTCGCGTTTCGGCCGTTGTTGACGGGTATCGAGATGGCGCTGGCGTTGCGCAGTTTGTATCCGAACGACTGGAAGGTTGATAACTACCTGCGGCTGCTGGTGAATGCCGACACTTTGGAACGGATCAAGCGTGGTCAGAGTGCGCGTGAAATCGTGGCGTCGTGGAATACGGCGTTACAGGAGTTTCGGCGCGCTCGTGCAGAGATCCTGCTTTATAACTGAGCCACGGACGAACACGGACTAACACAGACAGCGTTCATCCATTTGCGGACTGAGTTGACCAGATAGATCTCTTCGGCAGCTTTAAATTCTTCCACAGTGATCACGCGCTCCTTGATCGCGCCCTGCTCGAGCAGGTGCTCGCGAAACGTGCCTGGCAATAATCCACAGCTCACAGGTGGCGTGAAGAGTTGGCCGTCGATCTTTACGACGATGTTGGCGGTACCGGATTCGGTCACTTCGTTTCGCTCGTTCCAGAAGATCAGGTTGTCAGGGTAGGCGCGGTTCGTGGTTTTGTGAAAGAGAAAGCGATCGGCGCTGTTGACTGGTGTGGGAGCGAGTGAGACGCGTTTGGGTTCGGGCGAATCGACGATTGGCGACGTTTCGGTGGTGACGCGTCCGTCTTTGCGCAGCGTAAGCTTTAGTTTGGCCGAAGGGAAAGGGATCGAGGCCAGGTTTTTGTAGAGCGCCTCTTCTTTAAAATCGAAGCCAAAATAGACTGCCGAGTTTTTAAGCCGTTCGATGTGTCTCTGAAGAAGGAAAATCTCGCCGTCCTCAACCAACATCGATTCAAACAACTCAAACTCCACGGGCTTGGTTTGCAGGAACCGGCTCTTCACCAGACACTCGTCGTACTCGCCGGTCGCAGTCGAATCGAACGTCACACCGCCCCCAACACCAAAGGTCGCCTCACCTGTTTGTGTGTCGATCACGACGGTGCGTATCGCAACGTTGAAGAGACAGTCGCCGCCCGGAAACAGGAATCCGATGGCGCCGGTGTAAATACCGCGTGGATATCGCTCGAGCTCGCGGATGATTTGCATCGTGCGAATCTTCGGCGCGCCGGTAATTGAGCCGCACGGAAACAACGCGCTCATCAGTTCTACCAGGGTCGTACCCGGTCGTAAGGTCGATTCCACGGTCGACGTCATCTGCCAAACCGTCTCGAACTTTTCGACGTCGTATACCGAAGTGGTGTTTACGGTTCCGGGAACAGAGACTTTCCCGAGGTCGTTTCGCAGCAGGTCCACGATCATTATGTTCTCGGCACGGTCCTTTGGCGATTCACGCAACCACTCGGCATGCTCGCGGTCCTCGTCGGGCCAGCGACCACGCGTCTTCGTGCCTTTCATTGGTTTTGTCACCACATGATCGTCAACTCGTTTAAAAAAGAGCTCGGGCGATAAGCACAGGACTTTGTAACGGTCCAGATCCAGATAAACGGAATACGGCGCACCCTGCGCAACGCACAGTTCGCGATACCAAGTGTAAGCATCACCGCTGAATGTGGCAGTTAAGGGAAACGAGTAGTTGACCTGGTAAGTGTCGCCCGCCGCGATCAGTTCGCGAATCGTGCCGACCGCGGCGTCGTATTCGGTTTTATTAATTTTCGGTTTCCATCCCCCGGCCAAAAAACCCGCGCCCGCGTGTTCCCCCGCGTGTTCCTCGGTCTCACTCGGGTTCGCAAACACGCCGGCCCACGCTAGCGGAAACTCACCGGGCTCGTGCGTCGACAACGCGCTATCAAAAGCCGCCGCGGCTTCGTAGGCGATCATGATGGCGACGTAAGCTCCCGCACTCGCCCGCTGTTCAGCGAACTCCAGCAACGGCAGGACCTCGTCAATCCGCCGCGCTTCGCGCACTTCGGCCGGATCGTCGAGCACCACTCGCCAGCCGCTCAGCACGCTTTCGCCTGAGCCAAACACCACTTTTGCCATCGTCATTCGCAGTCTAGCACGTCCCCCTCACTCATCAGCGATTCTTATCAAAAGGATAAAAATCTTTAGCTACCATTATTCCATGACCATACGTATAATCCGCCCGAAATTTCGTAGCTTAACCCTTACTTCCAACCAATTTCGCTTCGAATGAGAGGATGAAATGAGAAAACCACTGTTTGCGTTTTTGCTCCTGACGTTCTGTCTCATCGCGGTAGCCAACGGGCAGGGAACAACTTCCCGCGTGACGGGAATTGTTCAGGACGCCAACGGCGCCGCCATCGCCGGTGCGACGGTGACACTGACGAATGAGGCTACCGCAGTTTCTTTTTCCGCTCAGACCAGTGACAGCGGCACGTATTCCTTCGACCTGGTCCAGGCCGGTAAATACACCGTATCGATCGAGAAGCAAGGGTTCAAGAAATTCGTCAGTCAGGGTAATCCCGTCAACGTCAACCAGCCCACCACCGTGAACGCCACGATGGAAACGGGCGTCGTGCAGGAGACAGTGCTGGTCCAGGCCGCGGCCGAGCAAGTGCAACTAAGCACTTCCGGAAACCTCGGCACCACCATCGAGCAAAAAACGCTCGAGAGCCTGCCGATCGTCGGCACGCGCGGACGCAATCCTCTCGACCTGCTCAACTTTCAACCCGGCGTCGTGTTTGGCGGCAACACCGGCGGCGCTGTCAACGTGAACGGCTCACGCGATCGAGCCTTCAACTTCACGCTTGACGGCATCGACATCAACGAGTCGACCGCCGGTGGTTCAAACTTCACGCCGCTTCGTCCCAACCCCGACTCGGTGCAGGAGTTTCAAGTCGTCACCAGCAACTTCACCGCCGAGCTCGGACGCAGCAGCGGCGCGCAAGTGACGCTTGTCACCAAATCGGGATCGAACGACTTTCACGGCAACCTGTTTGAATACTATCGAACGCCCCGGCTCGACGCGAAGAGCTATCCCGTAACCATCGCCGGCCTGGCCAAGGACCAGTTTGTGCAACACATCTTCGGCGGCAGTATCGGCGGCCCGCTTTTCAATCCGGGTTTCGGTGAAGGCAATCGCGCCGGTTGGTTGAGAGACAAAGCCTTCTTCTTCGTGAACCTGCAATTCCTGCGCGCTTACGACACGGCGCTGGTCACGCGCACGGTCTACACGCAGGCGGCGCGGCAAGGTCTGTTTCGTTACGTAGTCGGTCGCGCGAACGCGCCGGCCGGCACCGGGACAGCCGCCGTCAACGCGCAGGGATCTCCGGTCCTTCCGAATTGCAACGGCACGCCGCCGACGAACGCGCCCTGCATCTCGTCGTACAACATCGCCACTAATCCAACGGGCGTCGGTCTCGACCCCACGCTCATGGGCTTCATCAACGGCGCGCCATTGCCGAACAACTTCACCACCGGCGACGGTCTGAACACGGCCGGTTTCAATTTCGCTTCGCCGCAACGCGAAAAGCAGTATGACTTCGTCAGCAAGTTTGACTTCAACGTCGCGGACAACAGTTTGGTCTACGTGCGTTACGCGCAGGGAAGCCAGAGCACTTTTGGCGACTCGGCCAACGGCGGCCGCCCGATCTTTCCGGATGCGCCAAACTTCGTCGACACTTCGCGCACGCCCAAGAACCTGGCGATCAACTGGCGCTGGTCACCGACGCCGACTTTCACCAACGAGGCAATCTTC
>DASUOZ010000248.1:0-6121 GCA_036276375.1 Pyrinomonadaceae bacterium
ACGCCGCCTGGGCCGGTGTTGTGATGCCGTCAAGTTCGCTCAGCTTCTTTGCGACGGCAGCCGAGCCACCGTCGATAAACGCGTCAAGCTCTGTGCCGAGGCGTTTCAATCCGTACAACAGATTCCAGGCTGCATCTCGATCCGGCGAGTACATGTTTGGCCCGGGTGGCGTGTACGCGAGTGCTTCGCGATACGACTTTTGCGCGAGGTCGCGGCACTTGTCCGGTGAGAGAAATCGTTCGGCCGGCGCGTCGTTGATTCCCGGTTTCAACTCCGGCCGCGGCGTGGTCCGACAATCGCCCAAAAGGTTGCCGGCCAAATAAGCGCCTGGGCCGGCCTTGAGGAGTTTTTCATCCAACAGCTTGGCCGCCACTTCGTTGGCAAAGTCCGTCGCGAGCTCGACGTTCTTCTGCTTCACCATGGAGAGCGTGTGCATGAGACTTGCAGAGTAACCCTGTTTGAGGCTTTGACGCGCAAGCTGAATGGTTCGTTTTGGATCCTGCGCGACGATCTCGTTCGCAATGGTGAGCTCCAGCGAAACCTCGTGCTCCATTCGTTCGCGTTCATTACCGTAGGCCTCGAACGGCATTCTGGTCGAACGAACAAAATCGAGTGCGGCTTCCGGATCGCGCTTGGTGAGCACCGTCATGATCTGCATCCGCAGTTGCGACATCGTCGATAGATTTCGAGAGTAGTCTTTGCTCGCTGTGTCGAGATTGGCGAGAAACTCCTTTACGCCGTTCGCGGCATCGTTCAGGTATTTGCCTGAGCGTTTATCATCCGCTTCCAACAGGAGTTGCGCGGCTTGAAATTGGGCCCGGATGCGGGTGTGTGGTGAGCGGATCTCCGCGATGATGGCATCTATCTCACTCAGCAAAGCGAGACCCTTCGCTTTAGTCACTTCCAGGTTCTTGCTGGCCTTCAGCTCCTGCTCGGTGGCCTGACGGATTTCGAGCAGCTTGATCTCGTAACCGCCGCTGCTTTTGTCGTGGCGATCCAGGCGGTCCACCGTGAGGCGGTAAGCGCCGGCGCTGACGGCGACGAACGAGACGTGTTCCGGTCCCTGGTTGCCGTTTGGTGAGTCAAAGTCGCCGAGGCTTTTGCCGTCTGGCGTTGCGACCTGAATCTTCAGATCGATACCGCGCTGCTCCACGACGACCTGAACGAACATATTTTCTTCGAGCGTGATGCTGTACAGATGCGCTTCGTTGGGCGGGAGCTCACGTTCGACGGGAGTTCCGAGTTGCAGTGTTTGGCCCTGCGTGACCATCGTCTCGCCTCGTACGGAGACAGTTCTGCGTTGAGCGATCGCGGTCGTGGTTAGCAGGCAGGTGCAGAGGGACGCGGCGAGTAGTGCCCTTGGTTGGCCGGGTTGACGCATGAGCATCTCCAGTCTGGTTTTGCGAACTGATTCCGGTGTTAAGACGCCGCTGGTGTCGAAAGAGTTCCGGGAAGTGCGACGTCCGCACCTTTAGGGACTCAGTACGCGCCTAAGGTTGCCCAGAGAGCATACGCCAGGTCCAAACCGATGCCATCCGCTGCGCGGGTGGGATTGAGAACGGACAAAGAGGCATTACTTTGAGAAGGCGTTGCCGCCGAGAAAGTTTTCCCGTAGATAGCTGACGGTGTCGTGCAGGGTTTCGCTGGGGTCGCGGGGCTTGAAGCTTAGCTCGCGCGCGGCTTTCGAACAGTTGAGGTACCAGAAATATTGCGCCATCTCGATCGCGCCCGGCTCAACCGGCGAGCTCATGTCCCACTGCTTGAACAACGAGTCGAGCAACTGCGAACCCGCAATTGCCAAACGAGACGGCAACGCAATCCACGGCGCCGACACTTTTGTTAACCGTTCCAAACGTCCGAAGAACTTCGTGAAGGTCCAATTTGCCGCACCCAAAAGATAACGCTCGCCATGCCGGCCCTTCTTCATCGCCATGCGAAACGTCTTCGCCGCGTCGCGCGCGTCGACAAAACTTACGCCGCCAGTCGGCACGGCGCCGATCTTCCGCGCCATAAAATCCAGCACCAGCTTGGTTGAGCTCAGACGGTCGTCGCCCGGACCAAGCAACAGACTCGGATTCATAATCACAAGCCGCAGTCCCTTGCCGCTGAAACGTTCAAGCGCCGCCATTTCCTGATACGACTTACTTGCGTAGTAAGGCCAACGCGAAATGATCTCCAGCGGCTGTGGATACGTCTCGTCCGGAACCACGTCGCCGTCTTTCGTGACGGCAATCGTACCGCTCGTCGAAGCGAGCACGATCGTCTTCGTCCCGGCAGCCTTGGCCGCATCGCAGAGCAGCCGCGTGCCTTCTACGTGAATGTCGTACATCGCGCGCGAGTCGTTTCGCTCGCGCGAAACCTTGCCCGCGAGATGATAGATTTCGCTGATCCCTTCGACCGCGCGTCTGGTGTCTTCGGCGTTCGTGATAGAACCTTCGAACGTCTCGACGCCCAGGTCCACGAGCCAGTCGGGAATCGACGTCGCCATGACGCGAATGTCTTTTGCGCCGTCGTCGATGAGTTGTCTAACCAGATGTGAGCCGAGAAAACCGGTGCCGCCGGTGATGAGCGTAGTCGCGCGTTGGCGTTTTTCGATGGCGGCGCGGCGCTTCGTACCCGACGGGACCGGCGTCATGCGGGCGGTGCGTTTGCCTGCGGATTTTCCCGAAGATCTGATAGCCATTAAACCGCGACAGTCTCCTCGACTGTTTCGATCAAGTGCACCTTGCGCTCGCTGCGCCACTGCTTGCGAAGCGCTTTCCCATCAAACGGCGCGCGCGTGCGATCGCGCAGGTTCACCACTTCGTGCCGCACGCGAGCGGCAATCAGCCGGTACGCCTCAGCGCGCGCTAAGCCACGAGTCATCTCTTCCAACTCTTCGTAGGAAAGGAAGTGGCCGATGCGCGCGCCGACGTCGCGGTTCTTGATGAATGTCGTTCCTTTGGGCATCGCTTCATACGTGCCGTCGAGAAACATCGGCAGGATGCCGACGCGCGCGTGCAACGCGAGATAGCCGACGACGGGTTTGAAGTCCGCCAACACGCCCGTCATCGAGCGCGTCCCTTCCGGAAAGATGAGGGCGTTGTAACCACGATCGAGAAACGATTTTGCATGCCTCAGTGATTGTCGCAACGAACCGGTGCGCTCCATCGGCACGAGGTTCGTAAAGTTTTCCATCACTGCGCGTTTGTACTTCGTGTCGAAGAAGTAATCAGCGGCCGCGAGCGCCACCATGTCTTTGCCAAACTCACCAAGGGCCATCTTCGTGAGGCCCATGTCGAGGTGCGAACAATGGTTCGCGGCCACGATGAAGTTGGTGTGCGGTGGAATGTTCGAGCGTCCTTCGTAATGCGTGCGCAGAAACTGGTCGTACAGAAAACGTTGCAGGAAGTCGCCGGCTTTCGTTCCCGCGGTTCTGACCAACGGCGGTATGTGAATCTCGTCGTCTTTCTTACGGTCTTCAGGACGAAGCTCGCGTTTGGCGGACGCGCCGGGACGGCGGTTCACGACGGTCAACAGTTCGCGAAGGTCCTGAATCTCATTGAAACGTTCGGGCGCGGAGATCGAACCGCCGGCATTCTCAATCGCGGTCGCCAGCTCGACAAACATCAGACTGTCAAACCCGAGATCGCTCAAGCGCGTTTCGATCGACACGTCCGAACGCGGGCGATTCGCAACGGTGGCGACGATGCCCATCAGCCACAGCGAATCGGCATCCGCGCTGTCCTGCGCCAGCGACTGCCGGCCTGATCGCTGTTTCTCTTCCAGCGCTTCCATGATCTGGACCACGTCACGGCGTTTCACTTTGCGCGTAGCGGTGCGCGGCAGTTCGATGTCGGTGAAATGCAGCACCTTCACGCGTTTGTAGTAGGGCAGTGAAGCCGACACTTCGCGGAAGTGTTCCTCCACGAGGCGATGCAACTCCGTGCGTGAGAGCGCAATGTCGTATTCGTCATCCGCAACGACCAGACACGCGACCTTCTCACCAATTCCGTCCTGCAGACCGACGATGCTCAACTCCTTCACATACGGCGAGTTTTCGTAGAGCTCTTCAAGCTCGTCGGGATACACGTTCTTGCCGTTGGTGTCGACGATGATCTCTTTCGAGCGGCCGACGAGATAGAGATTGCCGTCTTCGTCAACGCGCCCGAGATCGCCTGTGTGCAGCCAGCGGTCGATGAGGGTCGCGCGGGTCGCGGCTTCGTTCTCGTAGTAACCGAGCATCACGTTTGGACCACGCGCAAGCACTTCACCGACGCCGGTCGCGTCGGGATCAGCAATGCGTACTTCAACACCCGGCAAAGGCTTGCCGACGGTTCCGGTAAGCATCCGGGTTTCAGGGCGTGTGACCGTCAGCACGGGCGAAGCTTCCGTGAGCCCGTAGCCTTCGAGGATCGTGAAACCAAGTCCGTGGAAATCGCGCTGAATCTTTTCACTTAACGCCGAGCCGCCGCTGATGAAGTAACGAATGCGCCCGCCGAGTCCTTCATGAATCGGATAAAACAGGACCTGGCCCAGGTTGACGGAGGTCTTGTCGCGCAGCCACGCGTTGCTCCACATCACATTGTCGGCGGCTTTGCCAATCCAGTCGCTGCGTTCGTACAGACGATTCTTGATGCGGCGGTGCAGCAGTTCCCACAACGCCGGCACGCCGACCATGCCCGTGACGTGACCGTTTTTGATTGCCTTTGCGAGCGCGTCGCTCGTCAATTCAGGCAAATAAGTGATTTGTGCGCCGCGGCTGAGCGGAGTCAGAAAACCGGTGGAGAACTCAAACGTGTGATGCAGCGGCAACACGGACAAGACGCCGTCGCTGGTCGACATGTCGAAGACAGACGACAACATCGAAACCATGCTCGTCAGGTTGCGATGCGACAGCATCACGCCTTTCGGTTGGCCCGTCGTACCGGAAGTAAAGATCAACGACGCGACACTCTGCGCGGTCACGCGTTGCGGCAACAGCGCGATGCGTTCGTCTTCGGTTTGCTCGTCCGGCATCTCGAAGACTTCCGTGTAAGTCCAGAGACGCGCCGTGCCTTCCTGTTGCAAACGTTCACGCAGATCGGAACGTTCTTCGAGAACGGCTTCGCTCGCGATGATGCCGGCGGCGTTTCCTGCCCGTGCGAAGTTAAGAATCTCGTTGGTGGAACTTTCGGGATCGCACGGGATGCAGGTGGCGCCTGCTTTCAGCACGCCGAAGTAGGTCATGCCCCATTCCGGCGCGTTGCTGCTGACCAGCATCACGCGATCGCCGGATTTGATTCCCTGACTGGCGAGAAAACCTGCCACCCGCGTCGCCAGTTCGCGGAGGTCGGCATACGTGTACTGCTCTTTGCGGCCGTTGCGCTCGATCCGCATCGCCACGCGTGTGGCGTGACGCTTGGCCGAAGTCTCAAACAACTCGAGCAGATCGCGATACGTGTAAACACGCTTCGGCTGCGCGCGCATCTCGTCTTCGAGCGTCGGAAACACCCACTTCGTCAGACCCGGCAGGTGAATGTTGAGCCAGTAGTCGTACCAGTCAAACTTTTCCGGATTCCACGTCAGCAGCGAGCGCTCGTCTTCGGTGATGCGTTCAAATAGCGCGCGCACGTTCTCCGAACGAAACACGTAAGCGTTTTCCACGGTGAACGGGCGAAACATGTCAAACGCTTCGCTCGTCTCGCGCGTCATTTCTTCCACGCGTTCGACCTTGTCTTTGACGAGATCGATCACTTCGCCGACACGCCCGCCACCCCAGCGCGGCCGCACGCGATCGAGCAGCGACGACGCTTTCTTCGCGGTCGAATTGAACATCGGCACGGACGTGTTCTCAAACTTCGAGACCGTTACCACGCGCGGCTCCATGCGCGCCGCGATGCGGTTGAGAATCTTGACGCCCGTGTCCTTCTCCTCGAAGTGCCGGCGCTTGTCGAGCCCGCACAGACCGACGATCCGTTCCATGTTGTTGGCGTTCGCGTCGCCGGTCGCGGCCTGAAAAACGAGCCGCGGCTCTTCGACGCACGCCTGCGCTGAAACGGCGAGCATGACGGAGGCAACCTGGTCCACCGGCGTGATGTCGAGAATCAGTTTCGGATCTGCGGGAATTTGTGTTTGACCTTTACGGATCAGAAAGATGATG
>DASUOZ010000249.1:0-3209 GCA_036276375.1 Pyrinomonadaceae bacterium
CGACCCCACTCCACGGCAGTTACATTGCGGTATTCGTACGTGTTTTCGACGTCGTAGCGCCCGGCGTAACCCGGGTGAAGCTTTTTTCTTAACGACGCCCGAATGGTGGGATCGGCGCCGTAATCAAGAAGTAGCTGGGTAACGAGCGCCTCTTGAGGTTGGTTCATGCGGTTCATCCAGTAATTTGGCTGTGAGACGACGGTACAAAACAGCGCCGTATGGCCGCCGAAGCCGTCCGCGTCGACAGCGGCTCGGGTGTTGGGATCGGAGCCTTTTTCGAGCAGCCACCGGGCGATTTCGATCTCGTCGTAATCGACGCAGAGATGGAGCAGGGTTGTGCCGGCCAGTGGCGTGCCCTGAGTTGCCAGCACTTCGTCGTGGCAGCCGAGCTCCGGCGGATAGATCTCCTCGTGGGTGAACGTGCGGCTGAGGAGTTCCGGATCGCGGCGCAGGTGTTCTTCCAGCAGATCGATGCGGCCGCGATGCAAGGCCATGACTGGTGTATCCGGTAGCGTGAGACCGTGTTGCACGTACAGTTCGAGAATCTGGTGTTTGGCCGCGGGCTTGCGGCTGTCGGTTTCCAACACGACGTCGACGGGCGCGATTGAGTTGCCGTCTGCGTCGAATAGTTTCGCGCCGAGTTCAAATGCGAGTTGAGTTCCCGTGGCGCTCAAGGTGTACGCCGGGCCAGCGAGTACGCCGTCAGGTAACGGCGGCGAGCCCATCAGCTCGTAGAGCAAGCGGGCTGTGTCGATCTTGCTTTGCAGCAATGCGCGATCGATGGCGCTCTGGAGGTCTCTCGCGCCGAGGTCGTAGAGCATGCGGATGATCTGATTGCGGCCGAGATTGGCGGCGTAGCTCAGCGGTGGTCCCCAGTTGCGGTTACGAATGCCGGCGTTCTCGTGGATCAGGTTTGGATGTTTGGCGACGAGATCGCGCACGGCGTCGAGATCGTCACGCCAGATCGCGTCGATTAACTTACAGCTATGGACCATGCGGGGCCAGCTCGGCGCACCGTAACTGCGCGCGAGGGTGAGCTGCGCGTCACTCAACTTGATTTCGGTTTGTGGCTTTGCCGGATGAAACGTCTTGAACTCCGCGAGCACTTCCGAGTCGCCGCTGCGAGCGCGACGCAACAAGTCTTTGGCCTGGTGTTTTAGTTGGTCCAGGTTCGGGCGAACTGGAAAATGACGGGTGGGTTCGGGGTTTTTCTGATTGGACATACGAGCCTCCTTCGTTATGCCCGCTGTCCGCTGTTTCGGGCGAAAGGAGGTTCGCGTTGGAACCTGTAATCGAACAGAGATGTTCAGGTGGACTCAGTCCTGCCCGCGGACGGGAGGCGCCCTTGGTACGCCGCGGGCAGAATAGCTTTTCGTCAGGACGCGATCAAGGCGTTGCTAGACCTCTGATTGGTCCACCGCGCGTTCGAAAGCGCCTTCGAAATAGACCGGTTCGAGACCCGTCGCCCAGTATTCAACTGCCGTGCGATTTGGTTGCGACGTTTCCTGGCCGGTCTTTAGCGACGGCATAGTGGGGTCGACGGGATGGAACTCCAACCACCCGGTCCAGGTCCCGTCAGCTCTTTCCTCGCCATAACTCCGCACCAGGTAAGCCGTTCCGTTCGCGGCGATCACTTCGGTCGTGTATTCCTGTAAAAGCACTGCCATTTCGCATCACCCCTGCGCTCACGATTTGTGGAGACATTCTTACATGTACTCCGTCGCGATCATCTGCTCGGGACGGTTTCAACAGGAACTCTTGAAGTATCGCGTACGTGTTTCACTGAGTAGCAGTAACACAGCGCAAGGTAGTCGCGACAAAAAGGCACAAGAAGCACAAAGTTAGTTAACCATATTTTTCTTGTGCTTCTTGTGCCTCTTTGTGGCTTAACTTGACCCTTGGGCCGTTACTTCAGCCGAATCTCGTCAAATTTCTCTTGCGCCGCGTCGGCGGTTCTCCAAAACCAGCCTTCTCGACTCATCGTAAACGCGCAATGGTACTTGTCGAGCACATTCTTATAGGCCTCGCGGGCGAGTCTCCAATTCGCTTGTTCGTAAAAAACCTCGCCGCGAATGAACCATGACGTCGCGATATCACTCAACGCCCAGTTGGCCGTGAAATACTGCTTTTGGTCCTCCGCCTTGGGCGTCTCGTTGCAATCTCCCGTGGCTGCTTTCAGTTGTTGAGTATCTGCCTGGCGGCTCCATTTCTTTATTGCCCGATCGGTGCACGCTAAGGCCTTGTCGTAATCCTTATTTCGCAGCGCGTCCCACGACTGTTTCACGAGTTCCTGCGACGTATCGCCGGCACAAGCAATCGTGGTTGATAT
This sequence comes from Pyrinomonadaceae bacterium, assembly GCA_036276375.1. Classification (GTDB taxonomy): domain Bacteria; phylum Acidobacteriota; class Blastocatellia; order Pyrinomonadales; family Pyrinomonadaceae; genus PSRF01. The sequence goes on from DASUOZ010000249.1 coordinate 2,330, forward strand.
GGGATCGGGCGCGGGTTTTTGCAGTATGGGAATTACCTGCTGGACCGCCTGATCCAGCACCTTCCGATCGCCAATCGCGATTCTCTGTTCATCTGCTTGTTCGAGTATGAGTCGTCGGGCGGAAAATTCGAGTACTAAACCGCTCTCACCGAATTTGCGGTTGTACCAGTAATCGATGTCATCGTTCGTAAAAGCGAGTTTCGGGTTCATGTCCGTTTTATTGAATAGGCCGAACTCTTTCGCTAACTCGTGCACTCGTGCTTTCGACAGTTCGTTATTGCGTGGTGTTTTCGTCGAAACGGAAACTCTTTTTCTCCAACGCTCAGCAACTTCGGGTTTTACCTCGATCTTTTCATTGCCGATGCGTATCCCTGGTGTGTCGCCGTACGGTTTGACGCCTTGCGCGAGACAAGGTAGCGCGGTCACCACTGCAAAAGCGGTCACAAAAAACAAGCGAGATCGATTCATTGAAGTATCTCCTGCGGCAGACTGAGAACTCAGTCGCAGCGCTCGGCTGTCATCTGTTGTAAAAAGTTGTTGAGGTTCGACCGGTAAGCTTCCGGATACGAGAGTGTTTCACAAATAGCCGGCAACTCCTGGACAGTCGAAAATGTCGCCTCTTTGATCATGCACCGGTCGGCGCGGTCCTTGATGTAAAGCAAAGCGGCGTTGTCGTAAGTGTTCATTACATAATTGAGATCGTCGATGAGCGTTACGCGGTCGTCCGCCTGTTTTGTTTGGGCGGCCGTTTTGATCCGCGCATACGCCTTCAAAAAATCGCTTGACCTCGTTTGGTTAATCGCGTTGATGGCGTTCTGAATTTTCTCAGACTGCTTCGCGGCCCTGAGTTGAGCGAAGGCAAAGAAAATTCCGACGATCA
>DASUOZ010000250.1:0-4834 GCA_036276375.1 Pyrinomonadaceae bacterium
TCGCGTCTTCATTCGGCAGCCAGTCCATCGAACCCGTAAACACGATACTGTGTTTCTTAGCTTCGGCCGCGCCGCTCGGACGAAAGAACACGGTATCAACCCCGGTCGGCACGTCATACACAGCTTCCGCCCCGTACTCATTCTTCATCTGATCGCGATCTTCCGCCGAAACGGCGATCACGCAATCAAACCGGCGACACATCTCCTTTTCAAACCGGCGCATCTTCTGCCACTGGCCGTAGAGATAAGCCTTCTTGAGCGGATTGGTCTGCACTTCGTAGTGACGTTTCCAGATCATCGCCTCCACGTTGTGCTGAAAGAGCACGACCGGCGTGTTGAGCGTTCGCGGCACGTTGCCCGCGGGCGCGAGAAAATCACAGACGAGCACATCAAACGAGTTCTTTCGTTCGAGCTCGGCGATCTCGCGCAACATCGCCGCAGATTCATACTTCTTAATCGCGTAGGGGCGTGGCGAAACGAGATTCAATCCCAATTCGAAGTAAAAACCCGGAGTGAACTTCTCGCGCCGGCGCTGCGCGATACAGATCAGCTCGTGACAATACTCCGTGGCCTTGGCGCGTTCGTCAGCCGTAGCCGTGCCGTCGTCCAGCGTCAGATACGTGACGTGATGTTCACGTTTCATCTCCTTCAGCATGTTGTAAGTGCGAATCTTTCCGCCCTTATCAACGGGATGGAGCAATTCAGTTTTTAGCCACAGAATGCGCACAGGATTCGTTATCGCGGCACCAGCTTGCAACGCACGATCGCGGTGGTGAACTCCCTCGTCAGCCGGTTGGCGATCGGTTTTAGTTTTCTTATCGGCACCGGTTCAAAGTCAGCAAACTTGAAATCACTTTCGGCGATGATCGACTCAAAACGCCGGATCGTCATCTGGTTGAGACCACCTTCAGCTTCGCGAAAACGCGTGGCCCCATCGGTCTTGAAATCCGAACGCCAGCGGATCAACGAACGCTCGGTAAAAATCAGGTGCGCCCACGGAAACGGCGAAAAAAGATGACCGCCCAATGGGTGATACCACGTTGGACCAAACGCAGCGATCACGCACCCGTCGTCCTTCAGCAACCGGCGCATGATCCGCAGTATCTCGGCCGGGTCGTCGAAATGTTCGAAAGCATCGATCGACAGGATGACGTCGGCCTTCTCCTCGGTTTTCGTGCCGAAAGTGCAACGATCGCTGACGCCATGCTCTGCCGCCCTCTGCCGCGCTCTGGCCAAAGCGTGTTCGCGAATGTCGATGCCGATAACTTTCCGCGCGCCGCGCTTCGCGACTTCAACGGCGTCTTCACCGTCGCCGCAGCCGAAGTCGATCACGACTTTGTCTTTCGTGTCTTCCCAGACGCGCTTGCCGAGTAGCGTCTCGATCTTGCTGATGCCTTCGTAAGCACTGCCGTCGCAGTAACCGGTTTCGCCGTCAACGCTGATCCGGCGCAGCAAGTGGTATCCGACTGTTCCCCCAATAAGGCCCATGCTCGTTCAGGTTCTCGCGGTCGCGAGTAGACTCTCGTCCACGCTTTCAGTGTTCGCCTGCTCGCCGTCGATGAAGCGCCGGTGCCACATCTCGAGGTTGACGAGCGACCACAGTCTCTCTGAGTGATTGGCCTCGCCGCGTCGATGTTGCTCGACGAGCGAGCGTACAAATTCTGCTTTGAAAAGCCCGCGTTCGAGCGCGCGGCTGCCGAGCACGTATTCGTCCAACACTGACGCGTACGCACCGCGAAACCACGACCCCAGCGGCACCGGAAAACCCATCTTCGGACGATCCAAAATAGCCGCCGGCAAAACGTTCTTCATGCTCTGGCGCAGCACGTACTTCGTGGTCCAACGTCGCAGCTTAAGTCTTTCCGGCAGACTCGACGTAAACTCCACCAGCTTATGATCGAGAAATGGCACGCGGCTTTCGACGGACGCGGCCATGCTCATCTGGTCCTGCTTCATCAGCAGTTCGTGGAGATAAGTTTTGATGTCGGCGTAAAGCAGTCGATCGAGCAGCGATTGCGCGTCAGTGTGCGTCAACACGTCGCGCACGCCCGCGTACGGGTCGATCGCGCCCATTTTGTCGACCACGCTCGGCGTCAACAGTTGCTGTTGCAACGAACGGGAGAAGACCGCGAAGTTGTCGAAGTAGATGCTCTCGATGTCGGGCGCGAGGTTCAGAAACGTGCGGCCGAGCTTCAGACGCAGTTTCGAGCCCGTCATGCTGGCGAACTGCTTGCGCACCAAATCGCGCACGCCGCTCGGAACCATGCGGTGATAGTGTTCGCCCAGCGCGAGGTTCAGAATCGTCTTGCGATAACGCGCGTAGCCCGCCATCAATTCGTCGCTGCCTTCGCCCGTCAACACGACCTTCACGTGTTGCGACGCGAGCTGCGAAACGAAGTAGAGGGCGACGCTCGAAGGGTGCGCGAGCGGTTCGTCCTCGTGCCAGATCAGATCCGGTAACCTGGCCCAGAACTGTTCCGGACTGATTACTATTTCGTGATGGTCCGTCTTGAACGTACGCGCTACGAGCCGCGCGTATTCGAGCTCGTTTGCTTCGCGTTCAGCAAAAGCCACCGAGAACGTTTTGATCGGTTCGTCGACGAGCGTGCTCATCACCGCGGCGATGGCTGACGAGTCGATGCCGCCTGAAAGAAACATTCCGAGCGGTACGTCGGCCATCAACCGAAGCTGCACTGACTTCCTGAAAAGCTCGCTCCATTCGGCGATGTAATCCTGATCGCTGCGTCCCGCCGGCGCCTGTTTTTCAAAACTGACGTCCCAGTATTTTCGGATTTTTACTTCGCCGTCGCGCCAACGAAGCGTGTGACCGGGCAGCAAACGCTTGACGCCGGCGAAGAGGGTTTCTTCGCCCGACGTCGCGTGATTCGCAAGGTAATCGGAGAACGCGCGGAAGTTTAGGTCGGGTTTCACTGCGCGCGCTTCAAGCAACGCCTTGATCTCCGAAGCGAAATACAGCGAACCGTCTTGCGCGTGAACGTAGTAGAGCGGTTTCACTCCGAGACGATCGCGCGCGATAAACAGTTCCCGCCTGTTTCGATCCCAGATCGCAAACGCAAACATGCCGCGCAGGTGATCGACGCAATCGTCGCCATACTCCGCGTATAGATGCAGGATCGTTTCGGTGTCGCAGTGGGTTTTGTAGACGTGACCGCGGGCGATCAGCGGCTCGCGATAATCGGCGTGGTTGTAGATCTCGCCGTTGTACGTGATGTACAGCGAGCCGTCTTCGTTCGTCATCGGCTGGTGGCCGGACGCGACGTCGACGATGCTGAGGCGGCGATGGCCCAGCCCGACGCGGCCGTCCACGAAGATGCCTTCATCGTCAGGACCGCGGTGCGTGATGACATCACGCATGCGTTTGAGCACCGGTGGCGAAACCAATAGTTCCGATCTGCTGGAAAATGCGATTCCGTTAATGCCGCACATAACGTTTCTGGTCGCGTCACCGACGCCAATCAGGTTGAAACTGTCTCGCGGACGTGGCCGTCAATCGATCTCGTCCAAACCCAGGCGCCAGAAGGTGGAATGATAACAACATCCAGTGAATTTGCCCCGGCCACTTCGAACGCGCGTCCGTTCTTCGCCTCGATTTCCTTCGCCTTCCATCCTGTTCCGGGTTTTTGCGGCAGGAGGAACGTGATCAGGTCGCCGCCACCCTTCATTGTGGCCGTGAAACCAAGGGCACTGGCGGCCTCCTTTTGACCATAACAGTGCGAAACGAGCGTTTTTTCCTCAACCCGGCGGTCACTTCCGAAGCACTGGATGTCGATTCCCGGCTCGATTGGAAGCCCGGAATCTAAGTGAAACCGCACGTCGACCTGGTGCTCCTGTACAGACGTGATCGTATCGCGAATGATCCAGTAGTCATGCTTCAGAAAAAGTATTTCACGCTTGACCATGACCGGATCAGGAAGACGCATAAAGCCGTCGTGCTGAGCCGAGACAAAGTCGAAGCGGTCTTCAGTCACCCATCGCTCGAGGGAGCAGCCGGCGATGGTTTTCCACGAAAACGGCCCATTCGGTACTGACGACGACTCGCCGTCAATCGTGACCGTGTTGTGTGCGTGGGAACTGCGAAACCAGTCTCTCAATTCCTTTGATCCGGTGTAGGTGTAAGTGCCGGGGTCGACCAGCACAGTACGGCCGTTTGCGGCAACGTCGATTGATAACGCGTCTGCGTGGGCATGGCCGCAGGCCAGCGATCCGTGTGGTCCACTATCAAAGAGGAGATAATTTGAGTCGCGGTTCCAGCCATCGCGCATCACGGAGTAGCCGCCGTCGTAAAACGCCACGGATGTTTTCTCCGGTTGCTTTGGCGCAATTGCCTCAAACATGGTGAGCCCTTCAACACCGGTTAACCACAGCACTTGTTCGGCGGCGTCGCCAGCGACGAATCGATAGTCTTCACGGTTGAACAGGACGGCGCCCACGGCCAGACTCCCGCGAAAGTCGTTTGCCGCGCGCACGTCCAGCGGCGTCAAACGTCCACCATCATCGTCGCCAAAGAGCGGTGTAGTGCCATCAGGCCGAGTGATGTACATCAGGTGATCCAGCAGTAGCACCAGATTTTGTTCAACTTGTGCCGGAAGGCTGAAATTGTTGCTCCCGGCCAGCAGCACGAACTGAAGATAGAAGTCGGTCGTGTAGCGGTGGTAGTAGCTCGATTGCTCGAAATAGACGCCGTCACGCTGAACGTGAATCGGTAGTTGTTCGACAAGAATGTCGGCGCCCAGATGCCGCCAGCGCTTTGCTGCTTTGAATTCCGGCAGCAGAGTTCCGAGAAAGAAGAGTCCCAGGGCTTCGCCCGTCAGGT
>DASUOZ010000251.1:0-4807 GCA_036276375.1 Pyrinomonadaceae bacterium
CTATGTTGCGTGGCTCGACGAGCGAAACGTTCGCTCGCCGCAGCCTTCAAAGCACGCCGGCGGACACCACATGGAGAGTAATCGCGAGCTCTTCATTGCCTACTCGACTGACCGCGGCAAAACGTTTTCGCCAAATCGAAAGGTTGCCGAGAACGCCTGTCCGTGTTGCAAAACGGCGCTCGCTGTTTCAGCCGGCGGCACGTTGTACGCGAGCTGGCGACAGGTGCTGCCGGGAAACTTCCGCCACATCGCCGTGGCGAGCTCAACCGATGGCGGCGCGAGTTTCTCTTCGCCCGTGATCGTTAGCGACGACAAGTGGGTGTTGCAGGGCTGTCCGGTCTCTGGTCCATCACTCTCAACCGGCGCAGATGGAACTTTGAAAGTAGTCTGGTATGCTGCCGGTGAAGGCGATGCCCCCGGGCTTTACTTCGCCGAGACACGCGATCAAGCGCGGACCTTTTCGCCGCGCAGTTTGTTAATGCAGGAAACCGTCAAAGGCACGCCGGCGCTCACGGCCACAAACAATCGCGCGGTGGCGATCTGGCAAGGCTCAGTCGGGCAAGAGCCGGAGACTAAGATACGTGAGATCGGCGGCGCGGGCGCGGCAGTGAGTGTCGCCGCGAATGCCGAATTGCCAAGCGGCGTGTTGGCTAAAGACAAACTCTTCGTCGCTTACATTACAAAGGTCGGTGAAAAAAGAAGCGTATGGCTCGCAAAGGTCGGATAACAATCGGTTGTTTGTCGTTGGCGTTCGTGGCCGCGTGTGGAGTTCACGATTCGGCGCAGAAAGCCGCGTCGACTTCCACACCGGTTTCAGGTCCGGCGGCCGCGGTGCAGTCGAGTCAGTACCAGGCCGAGGGTGTGGTGAAGGCGCTTGATCCGAAGGGGCCGGCAATCGAAATCGATCACGCCGAGATTAAGGGACTGATGGACGCGATGCAGATGGAATTTCCGGTCACTGACGCCAACCTGCTGAACGGTTTGGCAGTCAATGACCGGATCGATTTCACAGTTGAGAACGCAACCGATGGGATGAAAGTAGTGGCGATAAAAAAGAAGTGAAGGCTTAAGCCACGAAAAAGCACCGAGGCACAAAACCTTCGGTCAACTCAACCGATATTATTTTTTTGTGCCTCTTGTGCTTTTTCGTGGCTTAACGCTTCAATGTCCGACTTCTGCCACGATTCGATCTCGTATCTGCGCAGGCGAAAGTTTCCCTTCCCGCTCGAGTTTCAGTGCCAGTAAAGCTTCGTTCACGCAAACGGCGCAGTGCGAAGCGTGATCGTCTTCAAAGCAACTGTAGAGACTTTTGTGGCCCATGCCGCGATCGCAGTGGCAGTAACACGGCATCTGCGCGATCGTTTGTGGTATTTCACGCACCGCACGGTACGCGTCGCGAACTAGTCCGGTGAACTGTTCGGGTGGCAGAGTCGGCCGCAGGCTCGAACGGCTGGGCGCGTGATCGAAGTGCGCGGGCACTGTCTCTACGGCTGTCGTTGGTCGTTCGAAGGGAGGATGCGATGCCACGTGTTGGGTAGACGCCGGCGCCGCCGTGGGATTCGACCTGGTGTTGACCATGTATATCGCCACGACACCGAGTATGGCGATGGCTGCGAATAGTAGCCAGGGTTTATTCATTGCAGTATTTCTCCGGAAAGATCTTCGCTGAATCAAATGCGACTCTCCCGCAAAGGCGAACCTTTGCGGGAGAGGTTATGAAACGAGGTTAATTGGTTTTTTCCTTCGCGTCCTTCTGCTTCGCGTCTTTCTGTTTTGCTTTGCAGCATGAACCGTCGGCCGCGTGTTTCATGTCGTGTCCGGCGTGCTTGGCGTGGTTGGCCATATCGCACGAATCGCCGCAACAGTCATGCTTCATGTCGGCATGTTTCATGTCGGCGCTTGCGCCGGTGCTGCCGGCATTGGCGGCGGCGTCCTTCGTCACTTTGCAGGAGTCGCCGCAACACTCATGCTTCTTGTCGGCGCCGGCTGTGGTGCTGTCGGCGTTCGCGGTGGCGCCTTCTTTCATCATCGGGCACGAACCGTTGTTACAGCAGCACGACTCCATGGCACAGCACGACTCAGCTTTCGCTATCTCGGCGGCGCCTTTGGCAGGATCTTGAGCAGGGGTTTGTTGGGCCATCACCGCGACCAAAGCAGTCAGCAGCAAGGCAACGAGCGCAATTAAAATAGTGCTCTTATGAGGTCTCATTGTAGTTCTCCTTAAGTTGAGAGATTAATACCGGGTCAATTGTCCGATTGGAGGCAGATCTCTCTTTAAATCAGGAAAACACAACAACGCAGGTGGGTCGGACCACGGTTCGGCAAGTACGACCGATCAGGTGTGAACTGAATTTGTTCGCTCGTGCTCTTGACTGACGCCAGCACGGCGACGTGAACGCGGCCGGGCTCCGGCAGGTTGCCGCTGCTCTTGACGGTCACCGCAGTGGCGGCGGTCATGAGTGGGCAGTCTTTCATTCCATGCGGAATGCCGGCCAGGGCCGAGCCATCGATTCGTTGAGCGACGGGTTGAGCGTTGGGGCGGCGTGCGATCTGTTTTTGCGCTTTTCCAGTTTTTGGTTTTTGAGCGTTAGGCCGTGTGCAACAGTCGTGTTGCCGCGACACGTTACAGCTCTCGTCCGAAACCGCGGCGCTCGATTCGTTAGCGTCACTCGAAACTTCCGCCGCCAACACCTCGCTGCCGCTACAACCAAACAAACATCCACCCGCCATCCACACCGACACGCAGAGTGCCAGGAGCAGTCGCGAACCCTTGATGGCGAGCGTCAGATTCATCAGGTGGCAGTCTACCTCCGTTCCCGCCCCGATGTCGAGAAAACAGGGCACCCGCGAAAAACACAAAAGCACAAAAACACCGCAAGTTTTATGTAACCGGGGGCTTGCTAGCCTAGTTGCCGGGGAAACAGAAATGAGTATCGACAAAAACAACATTACAACGCAGGATGAACTGAACGAAGCGGCGCCGATGGATCAGGCCGATGAGCGGGCCAAGGCTGAAATGAGAGAATTGGAACGTCAGGCGAAACAAGCGGTCGCCGAGGGTTTGCGACAGACCGAGGAAGAGGATAAACCTCAGGAAGAGGACGACGACAAACCAGCGCCCTCGATGCTGGACCGTCGACGTTGACTATTCGCGAACGCGACAGAAAAGCAGCCGGTCTCTAACGAGATCTGGCTGTGTCTGAAAGTGCTTCTTCGATCGCCTGCTTGAGCAGTGGAGGCGTTTTTTGCGGGTGGAAGCCGATGAACCGTTTAGCGACGCGCCCATCGCGCGTGACGATAAAGCTCTGCGGAATCGAACCACGTCCCTGCATCAGGGCAACGGCTACTTCCGGCTTCGCCCAACCAACGTGGTAGCCGACGTTGTACTCGCGCACAAAGTCCTGCACCTTCTTCTCTGACGCAATCGGATCCTCCGTCGAGAGTCCGACAATCTCCAAACCGCGATCCTGATATTCGCGGTACAGCCTCACGAGCTCGGGAGTCTCATTCCGGCACGGACCACACCACGTGGCCCAAAGATTTACGAGCAGCACTTTTCCGGAATAATTCGAGAGTTTGATCGGGTCGCCGTTCGCACTCTTCATCTCCGTTTCCATGACGACGGCCGGCATCGCAGGGTTCGGTTCGTTTCCAGCCGAGGCGGGCGAGTCTGGACGCTTGGGAACGGTGGGCGCGGGATCGTTCGAGTTGCAACTCGACACGCCAAACGCCGCCAGCATTCCGAGCACGATCAGCGTGGACACAATCCGGAGAGGGCTCCAAAACGTTACCTTCCCGGTTTCCTGCTTCTTTATTGCCATGAGGGATTAATTCTTCTTTCCAAACCTGAACGAATCGAGGATCACGGGCGCCTCGCCTTCTGTACCGACATCTTCCACAGATGACAGTTCCGGCGCAAGAGATGTCGTGAACATGCTCAAGGTTGCGCCGTTCGTGTCTCCGTCTTTTCCTGTCGGCACGAAAATCACGCGTCCCCACAGATGAACGTCGCCTCGCTCAGGCATCTTTGACAGGCCCTGCCAGCGAAACTCGTATCCGTCCATCGAGTTTACTTTCGTCGGGCCTTCCGACACCTTGCGGTATTCCGGGAACGTCTTGGCTAACTGCGCACTAAACTCCTCAACCCGTTTCGGATAGCTCGCCAGGTCTCCGTCGAATGTTCCGGTGCTCGTATACCAGCCCACGACGAAATTCTCCTGCGTAAGATTGGGCGGTAACTTTCTTTCCACCTGCACAAAGTTTTGCGTGCTCGGTCGCTGCACGCGTTCCCAGGAGTTCGGATAGTAGAAGCTGAAATCAAAATAGTGATCCGCGAGCGAACCTTGCAGACCATCGCTCGAGCTCGTGAATTGCGTGGTGCCCGGCGGCGGTACAAAGGTGTCCTCAGGAGTCGCTTCCGGCGATGGTTGTGCGATCGATGGCTCGGGGGTCGCCATGTTGGTGTTGGGCCCAACCACTATTCGAGGATTGCGCTCGGCTGCCATCTCGTCCAACCGCGGTTTAACTACCAGGAAGAACGCGGCAGCAAGCGCGCCACCACTGAGCAACAAAAACGCGAGCACACCCGCGATGATCCACGGCAGCTTCGACTTCTTCTTCTGCGGCGCCGTTTGCGGCGGCAACGGGGCTGACGGTGCGGGTTGGACCACGGGCCCCGTCGTCGGACCCGAGACAGGCGGCGCGACCGGTCCGGTGGTGCCTGTGTGCAACGGTTCACTTATCGGTGGCGGCGGTGGTGGTGGCGCGGCCGCGGGTGGCGGAACGGCCGCCGTTGGCGGCGTCGCCG
>DASUOZ010000252.1:0-2967 GCA_036276375.1 Pyrinomonadaceae bacterium
TTTGACTCGTGAGCTCGCCATCCGTGGCAGTGAGTCTTAAAACGTAAGTTCCAGATTCGCTGAACGTGGCCACCGTCTCACATAAACTCGGATCTTCGAACGTAACTGCGCCTGGACCACTAACACTACTCCAGGTCGTGACCATGGCACCGCCGGCAGGCAATCCATCATCGGTGACCACTCCGTTCAAGGTCGCCGTCGCAGGCAACGCGATCGTTTGATCGGCGCCGGCGCTGACAGTCGGTGGCTGGTTCTGTGGCTCAACCGTGATCGTGACTTCGTCAGTCGCGGACAACTCACCGTCACTGGCCGTCAGACGCAGAATGTATGTTCCGTGCGTGCTGAACGACGCGGTCGTAGAAACCGCGTGTTCGTCGGCAAACGTCACCGTTCCTGGTCCGCTCACTTCGGACCAGGTAGTAGTCAGACTACTGCCTTCGGGATTGCCATCGTCCGTCGCGTTACCAGCGAGCGCGGCAGTGTTTGGGAGCGTGATGGTCTGCTCGCCACCGGCATCGACCGCCGGCGCATGATTCTCAGGAGCCTCACGGGTGACTGTAATCGTAACCGTCGTTTGATTACCGGCATTGTCTAACGCGCGCCCGACGAGTTGATTGGCGCCGAGCGCCAGCGGCACGTTCGCGCGGGTCCACGTGTTAGTCGAGGAGCTATAAGCAGCTTCGACGTCGGTGACAGAGACATTGGCGATCCCTGAGGCGCCCTGATTCGGATCGGAAGCATTGCCGCTAACAGTGATCTGATTCTCGGTGGTCGTGGAGTTGTTTGCGGGACTGGTGACTTCCAGCAACGGCGCCGTGGTGTCAGTGCCGGGAATCGTGCCGGTGATGTAAATGATCAGGTATGAACCCGGATCACTCTCCAGACTCACATCCAGTTGATTCTGTGCGTTGAGCGTGATCGTGCGATCCAGCGATGCCACGATCTCGTTGAGGTCGCTTGTGGTGAGAATGCTGACGCCGTTCACCTTCACGACGGCACTCGAGACACGGTTCGTGCCCTCGAGCGATCCGTTCTGAATATGCAGGGTGAAAGGCGCGGTTGTACCCTCGGGTAGAGAGAATTGTTCGACGTATTGATTGGGCTGAGTGGTGGTGCGATCGAATCGTCTGGGCCCAAACAGCGTCATCGCGGTGCCTGACAAGACAGGCCACACTGCCGCTGTCACTTTTCCGCCGTTCAAGGTAACAGTGTCTGCGATCACGCGGCCGCGAACCTGCGAGTGGCCGCTCAACTTTGCGTGACCGTTGTAGACACTGATCAAGCCCGACACCTGGCTGCTGCCGTTAACGATCAACTGCGATCCGAGCACGTTCAGATGTACGTCGGCGGGCGCGGTATAGCTGCCAAGTGTCAACGCGCCGCTGTTGATCTTCAGATCCCTGGCCACGTTGACCACGACGGCCCCGGTCGCCTGCAACCTGGCACTACCATCGAGGTTAAAAGTGTTCGCAAAGTTATAAGTGCCGGGCGAGAGATTTACCTGGCTATTGCCGTTTACAGTGAGTGTGCCGTAGTTGCCGGGAGGCAAGTCGACGATGATGCGCGACCCATTGACGTTGAGATCTCTAACTGTTTGCCAGTTACCGATCGAGGCAACCTGCGCCTGTGAGGTGACTGATACTGTTCGCGTCCCGGCGGCGGGAGGCACGGAAGTAGCGACCGTTGGCAGCGCGATCGGATCTGCATGAGTGTGAATGCGGCCAGGAAGCGTCGCGTTATTGGCGAGCGTCAACGTGTAATTGGTTGGCGTGCTGGCTCCGCCGTCTTCGACGATGCCGCCGTGTTGCGCGCCACTGTTTAACTGGACCGACCGCGCACCCGGCAGATACACGTCAGAGATGATTGCAATGGCGTTAGGGATCGTGAACGACTCACCCAGCAGCACGCGAAGCGAACCCTCAATACGGCCGAGTGGTCCGTTGGATTGAGTCGACGAAACGCTTACTGTCTCTTGTAGTGCAAGTTCGAAACGCCTCGTAACTCGTCGGCTTTCTCTTCGGGTGAGGTGTCGCTGAGGAAGTTACCGCCTCCAATCTCAGGGCCCGCGAGGAATTTCAAAAGGTTGGGCCGGCGCAGTGGAGGGTGAAACTCGATATGAAAATGAAACCCCGAATAATCGCCTCCGTCCGCCGGCGCCTGGTGTAACGGCATCACGTAAGGAAAAGGTATACGCCACAAATTATCCAGCTTGATTAAAACCGTTCTCAACACATCAGCAAAATCGGACAGCTCGTTTCGCGACAGACTCGCAAGACTCGGGTGCGTCTGCTTCGGCGCGACGAATACCTCATAGGCATACCGCGCAAAATACGGAATGAACGCAATGGCCGAGTCGTTCTCCACAATGATGCGACGGCCGTCACTTCGCTCCGCTTCGAGGATGTCCTGAAACAGGATTCGCCGGCTTTCGGCCAAATAACGCTGACTGACACGCGCTTCGGTTTCAATTGTCTTGAACACAAAATTCGTTGCGTAGATCTGGCAATGAGGATGCGGATTCGAAACACCAACAACCGCGCCTCTGTTTTCAAAAATCAACACATGTGCGATCTCTGGACGCGAACCTAGTTCCACGTATTGCTCCTGCCAAACACGCAGCAGCTTTTCGATTTCGGGATGGTCCAATTCGCTTAGACTCACGTTGTGTTTCGGGCTGTAGCACACAACGCGAGCAATACCCTGCGCGGGCCGGTTGCGAAAGATGCCGGGCGCAGGCTCGAGATCCGCCGGCGCAGCAAACGAAACGCAGGGATGATCGTTGTCGAAAACAAACACATCCGTGTAGTCAGGGTTTTTGTTACCGTGCACTCGCGCATTACCCGGACACAGATAACAATCTTCCACGTAATCGGGTAATTCAACAGCCTGCTGCGCGACGGTATTGCCGCTCCACGGACGATCCTGGCGATGTGCCGCCACGATCACCCACTCTTCACGCAATGGATG
>DASUOZ010000253.1:0-14070 GCA_036276375.1 Pyrinomonadaceae bacterium
CAGTTTCAGTTCGCGACTGAAGAACGGCGCGCGCGGAATGTCGAGACCCGTCATGCCCACGACGATCACGCGCCCCTTCAGGCGGGAAATCTTCGCTGCCAGCTCGACCGGCTGATTGGAGTCAGTGGCCGCGGTTATTAGCACGGCGTCCGCGCCGCGACCACGCGTGAAGGCGTTGATTTCGTTTTCGATCCCTGCTCCCGAAACAACCGCACGATCACCACCAAGCTCCATTGCCAGGGAAACCCGACCCGGATCGAGATCCAGGCCAAACACCCGGCAGCCGTTCGCTTTCAACAACTGCACCGTGAGCTGGCCCACCAAACCCAAGCCGATCACAACCACCGACTCACCCAGCGTCGGCTCGGCCAAACGCACGCCTTGCAACGCGATCGCGCCCAACGTGCCATACGCGCCCGCTGCAAAACTCACCTGCTCCGGCAGATGCACGCAAAGGTTTTTCGGCACGGACAAAACCTCCGCATGTGACGCGAAACCAACACCTGCACACGCCACGCGATCTCCGATCTGAAACTCACTCACGTCGCCAGCGACTGCGGTCACGATTCCCGCCGCGCTGTAACCCAATGCCTGCGACGCAACCATCTTGTCGCGCACTGCGGCGACCGTGGTGAGTAAGCCCTCACTCTTCACCTTCGCAACCACAGCTTTCACCAAATCCGGGCGCTCACGTGCTTCCTGGACCAACCCCTTACTGACAAGCTCGACCGCCGCACGCTCCGTTCCCGCGCTAATCAACGAAGCGACCGTGCGCACCAGCACGCGCCCGCGCTGTAACGCCGGCACCGGCACCTCACCCACAAACGGGCGCCCGGTCTTTCTGTTTTGCAACACCTGCTTCACGTTTCTTGTTTTCTAATCAGTTTTCTTTTCGTTTTTCTTATTGGCTTTTCTTTGATTGATTCTTCGCGTCCAACACTCTCTCGATCAAATCCCCCACCCAACTAGCTCTCGCCTCCCACGTCCCGGCGCTAACGGCGGCCTGCCTTTTAAATCTAGCCTCCGGATCGTCCTCGCCAAGCGCCTCCTCTACGAGTCGCAAAAAATCATCGCGCGTGCGCGCGATCCGCAACACATCACTCATCGGTTCATACTCCGGCAGCGGCGCGATCACCACCGGCTTACCTGTCGCGAGATACTCACGCACCTTGATCGCCGAACCGTAACTCGTAAAAGACTGCTCAGTTTCCCACGGCAACACGCAAACGTCGAATCCCGCGGCAAACGCGGGCAACTCCGCATACGGCACCGGCGGTAGAAAATGTGTATTCGGCAGGTCTTCTATCTCCAGCCCACGCGATTTGTTACCAATGAAAATCCATTGCCACTCCGGCCTTTCGCGAGCAGCACGCTTGACCAACTCCTGGTCTACGAGCCACGGCTCGATCGCGCCGAAGTACCCGAGTCGCGGACGGGGAATGTTAGCAACTTCCGGCGCAATCGCCACCGTTCCCTCACCCACCCGCCGCCAATGCTCATAATCCACGCCCTGTTCCAGCAAAAAGGAACGCTCACACCCGCGCGTAGCTTCGTTGAAGAGTTTGCGACCGGAGTAAAACACGAGATCCGCGGCATCGATCGCGTGCTCGTGCAACCGGCGTATCAGCGCCGGATCCGTCGCGTGGTCCATCGTGTTTGCGTCGTACTTGTCGGAAACCTGGTAGACCACGGCCGCTTCGTCAAACTCGCCAATCATTTCCGCGGCAGTCGGAATTGCGATCCACAGAATCGGTTTCGTCAGACCGCGCGAGCGCGCCAGCTTTCCAATCTGCGACCGCAACAAACGCCGATTCACCTTCCGCGCTGCCGCAGTTCCAAAGAACGGCAAACTGGCCGGCGACACGACCGTGATTCCTTCTTCCGTCCGGCGCGCGAGTTTTGAATAACTTCCGAGCTTGCGCTTGATGCGTGGCAACAGGTCCTTGTGGGCCAACGCCGGCAGTCCCATCGAGATCGAGTTGACAAAGATCACGTTATTGCCGGCGCGCGCAAATTTCCGCATCAGGTGTGCTTTGGAGTGCGGGTGGTGATACCACCAGTCTTCGCCGCCAAAACAGATTATCGATTGGTCGTGCAACATGTCCTTGGGACTGCGGTAAAACCGCGCGCCAACAAACTGTGCATGATACATTACCCGCCGCCCTATGACCCTGATCCGGCTTACTTTGACCCATCGCCGCGTCATCATCTTTGGCCTGTTTTTACTCGCGCTCCTCGTGCGCTTCCTCACCTGGCAGGACAATCGGCACGAACTCTGGAAAGTACAGACCCACGTCACCATCGACTACAAAGAGCCGGCTCGAGCGTTGGCCGCCGGTGATTTCAATTCGTTTGTGGATGACATCAATCACATGGGCCACACGCCGGGATACTCAATCGTGCTGGCCGCGATCTTCAAAATGTTTGGTGAGTCAGACATAGCCGTACAGGCGTTCCAGGTTTTAATGGATACGGGTGCCGTCGTATTGCTGTTTTTGATTGCAGCCGAGTTCCTGCCCGTCGCCGCAGCAGCGATCTGCGGCGCCTTGGCGGCGATCTCACCGCAGTTCGCCTCTTTCTCACTGCCGTTGCTGCCCGATTCACTAGTCGTGCCGCCGATCCTGCTGGCGATCTGGTTATTAATCCGTACGCGAAGAGAGTCGCGGATCGCGAACTTCGCGATTGCGGGCGCGCTCATCGGTCTGTCGTGCTGGCTCCGCTCGAACGCGTTTCTACTCGCTCCGTTTATTGCACTGATGACGCCGCTTTTTGTCGAACGCGGCAAACGGCTGCGCGCCGCGAGCGCTCTCGTCGCCGGAGCGATGCTGACGATTGCGCCGGTCACAATCAAGAACGCGATCGTATATCACCGCTTCGTTCCGCTCTCGCTCGGAGCCGGCCAAACACTCCTCGAAGGCATCGCCGATTACGACCAGGCCAACCGCTTCAATATTCCGAACACCGACCTCGCCATCATGCGTCAGGAAGCAGAATGGTACGGCAACCCGGAATACGCGCGAGTACTGTTCGGACGTGACGGTATCGAGCGCGATCGCATGCGCGTGAGACGAGGGCTCGGCGTGATTCGCTCACATCCGTTCTGGTTCGCCGGCGTGGTCGTAAGACGCGGACTGGCGTCAACACGCCTCGATCCTGTGCCTGTATTGAATCGCGAGTCGCCGGTCTCACATCCAATCCCCTCTTTGTCCGGGAACGGTCAGTTGTTACCCCTTGCACCACATCATGAAAACTACGGCACTCTGTACGTTTCGGAAGCAATGGGAGTGAAAACCGGCATGGACTGTGTGGCATACGTGCCGGTAAAGCTGGAACAGGGAAGGCTACAGATAAAAATCATGGATGAGGCACAAAGAGTGGTTCTTGCGTTAATGAACCTCGACCTCGTGGAAGGTGTGTCTGCCCCGGAGCAACCGGTTCACAAGCTGGCTATTCCGTTCGTCAGCGCAAACCACTCTCAAGTACGTTTGGTAGTCTCAAATTTTGCGGCACGTGACTCGTCAGTGTTAATCGGCCAGCCCCACGTCGGCGAGCTGGGACCAAGCTCATACCAATGGCTGCGGTACGTGCGTCAACCGCTTCGTTTCGTCCAGCGATTCTTCAAGACCGCGTGGGTACTCCCGCTGGTAATCGTCGGGTTATTCGCGTTCATCCGCCGCCGTGAATGGTCCAACCTCGCTCTGCTCCTCGCCGTGCCCGCTTACTACTTAACTGTCCAATCAACTCTCCACACCGAAAGACGCTACGTCTACGTAATTCACTTCTTCTTTCTGGTACTTGCGAGTGCGGCTTTGTGGCGCTTGGGAACATTCGTTTACGGCCGCGCGTCAGGCTTCTTCGCGACGCACAAACCGGAAACGCCAAAAGGCAGGTTGGTATAACGCAGGACAGCGCTTTCGGAGCCAAACAGCGCTCCGAAAATTCCATTGAAGGCCGATACATTGATGCTGTTTTCCGTGTCGGTCTTGATTCCCGTCAGTCGCATCAGCTTTCTGACGAGCAAGATTGGCAGAAAGAACGTGATGTTGGCGTAAGTCGAACGCTCGATCTGAAAGCCCGCCTGTTCGAGCACGCGTCTCAGCTCAGGCAAACGGTACCGGCGGCGATGATTGCTTACTTCGTCCTGCAAGCCCCACAAAAACATGAACGTCGGCACAAACAAGAACACGTGCCCGCCCGGACGTAACACGCGAAACATCTCTCTGAGTCCGGCGAGATCGTCGTCCATGTGTTCCACCACGTCGAACGCGGTCACGAGGTCGAACGTGCCGTCTTCGTACGGCAGTTCTTCTCCCGCGCCCTTTTTGACGTGGTCCAAACCACGTTCACGACAAAACGCCAGCGCGTCTTCCGAAACGTCGACTCCCTCAGCGTCGCCATACTTCGCAAGCATCAGCAGGTTTGCGCCGGTGCCGCAACCAACGTCGAGAATACGCGGCCGGCGATCGGTGACACGGCGACAAACGTCCTCCACAAAACCGTTAATGATGCGGCGGCGCCCGATGTACCACCAATGCGATTGCTCCACCCGAAAGAGGATCGGATAGGTGTGCTGCATCATCTCGCGCGGCAGCGCGCCCGGGATGTTTTTTGCTTCTGAGTTAGATATCACGCTTACTAAATCTCCGAACTTGATTAAACCCGCATCCCGCAAAGACAATCAACAACGCATGCATCGGCAGCACGTAACGGATCTCCGTGTGCGCGACCGTTCCCGGAACGAGGTAATAAAGAACCGTCGCCAGCAGTAAACAACTGGTTCGCCAATCTTGCCGCAGCGCGACGAAAAGCCCAAACGCTGCCAGCGGCAGAAATAGATAACGCGCCACGCTTTGAAGCATCCCGAGCAGGTTCACACCAGCCGCAACCACTCCACCTTGCCGGTGTGGAGGCAGACATTTTGAACTCGTGACGTTAATACCGGTCGAACCCGCATACGCAACCGGTTCGCCCGCCACTTTCAGCATCCACCACATTCGGCGCAACATCACCCCCGCGTACCAAACCGGATGCTGCGCAATGAACGCCAGCGCCTCGCGCGCGCGTTCACGATCGCGGCGAATGCCGTTTGGCCACTGTACATCCAGCGGAAAGTCAGACGGTAACCCAAGCTTTGCACGCTCGTGCTCGACCATCTTGTCGTCGCCAAAAAGAAACCCGTGTTGGCGACCGAGCTCGGTCTCGCCCAGCCCTTCCCAAAGTACCGTACCGATGGTTCCGCCCGTCGGCGTGAAATCAGGAAAGACCACATAATTACGTACAACGATCGGCGCGACGATGAGAACGGTTCCGAGCATCACGGCCGCACTCATCAACCAGCGACGCCGCCACTCAACGCGCGTAAACAGAAGCAACGCCACGGCCCAACCAACGCACAAGTACAAGGGATTCACCCGAAACCAACACGCAATCCCGAGCAGCGCACCCGCGCCGAGCGCGAGCTTCACGCTGTTACGCTGAGCCGCGAGCAGCAACAACCAGCAGCCCGCAACAACAAACCACATCGCAGGCGCGTCCGCAGAAGGATAGGCGCCGTACATCGCCAACAGCGGCGACAGGGCAAACAGAAAACTCGCCGCTATACCCGCACGCCAACCAAATGCCGTCACTCCGATGCCCGTTATCAGGATGAACGAGATAACCCAATCCGCGATCCACTGCACGATCTGAACCGCGTATGCCGAATGGTTGCCGCCGAATTTGTAGATCAGCGTCACCGCGATCGTGAATCCGGGCGGGTACTGCGCGAGATCGGTGCGCGTTGGGTCGTCTATCCAAAAAAGTGGTTGCTTGCCATCAAGAATATCGCGCGCCTGGCGATCAAACTTCGCGTAAGACCCGACCTGAAACCATGCCGGATCGTGCAGATGCGCGCGCATGAACTGAAGCGTGAGGCCGCGTACGCAGAACGTGAGGACGAGAGCGCCGAGCAGCAGGAACAATCGACGGCGGTTAAGCATTTACCTTGTAGCTGCGTGCGTTCTCTTCGGCGTCAGTCACCGCCGTGAAGCCCAGCCGTTCCTGGACCACGTAAAGCGGGCGCCGTTTCACTTCCGTATAAATCCTCCCGAGATACTCGCCCAGAATGCCGAGCGAGACGAGCTGCACGCCGCCCATGAAGAGCACTGCGACAAAAAGCGACGCCCAACCACGGGTGAGATTCTTATCCAACAAGCGATCGATAATCGCGACAATAATGCCCGCGACTGCGATCCAGATCGCCAGAAAGCCCGTCCAAATCGCGAGTTTCAGCGGCACGAGTGAAAAAGAGATGATGCCGTCAGTCGCAAAGTGGACCATCGTTCTAAAGGGATACTTACTCTTGCCGGCGTAACGCGCCGCGCGATTGAACGGCAGCGCAACCTGACGGAACCCCGCCCAACTGACCATCCCACGCAAAAAACGCGCGCGCTCCGGCATCGCCTTGAGCACGTTTACAACTTTGCGATCGATTAGCCGGAAGTCGCCCGCGTCCAATGGCATCTTCGTTTCCGAAAGACGGTTGATCAGCCGGTAGAAGACCTTGGAAGTCCAAAGCTTGAACTTGCTTTCGCCTTTGCGTTCGAGACGCACGCCATAGACGACTTCGTTACCTTCACGCCAGAGCTGGATCATCTGCGGGATCAACTCCGGCGGGTCTTGCAAATCCGCATCGATGATCACGACTGCCGCACCCGAGGCTTCTTCCAGTCCCGCGGTCACGGCGATCTGGTGACCGAAGTTGCGCGACAGGAGCAGCACGCGCACATGAGGATCGAAGAGTTGAAGCTCGGCGAGAAGTTGTGGCGTGGCGTCGCGGCTGCCGTCGTCAACGAAGACCAGTTCATAGTCTTCGTTCATTTCGCGGAGCACAGCCGTGAGCCGCTCGTGCGTCGCGCGCAGCACGTCTTCTTCGTTGTAACAGGGAATGACAACAGACAGCAGCATCGTCTACTTTTTCGCAGTGATAATAACGTTCCAGCCGATCCGGCGACTCAAATTTTCCAACCTGGTTTCGGAAACCAGCGGCGCCAGGAACCTCAACTCGTCGCGCGTCAGTTGCTCCACGTCAGTTTTTACCTCGCTGAACTGCCTGAACAGCACGCGTGCTTCTTTGCGGCTATAGACTTTCACGAGCGGCCGCGCGTTGTGATCGCTGAACTCGATCACCCGGCTCATGATCTCCTCCGATGACCGGCCCCGCAGAAACTCGCCGCCCAACACACCGCGCCGCAGGATAATCTCAAACCAGTAGTTAAGCGAGTGGCGGTGGTAAAGCATCACCTTTGCGGTGCCGCCGGGACGAAGCACACGGTGCACTTCGCGGATCGCGCCTGCGGTGTCGGGGGTGTGGTGCAGGACGCCATTTGAATACACCACATCGAAAGTGTCTGAGGCAAACGGAAGTTGCTCGCCGTCGGCAATCGTAAAGTTTCCGGGCGCGCCGTAAAGGGCGAAACGGTGGCGCGTAATCTTGACGGAGCGCGGCGTCAGATCGATGCCGACGCAACGTGCGCCGCCGCGGGCAAACTGCAACAGGTCGGTGCCCATGCCGCAGCCGATCTCGAGCAAACGGGCGCCGCGAAACTTGTCGAACTCCATGACGCGCGGCATCCACGGGGCGTACTGCTCGTAGCGGTGCCGTTCAACGCGCTCAAAAAACTCGCGCGTACCGAGCTCATGCTCGCGCACATACTCGGCCCCACACGGATCCTGCCCCCACTGCTTCCTCGCCCTAACCTTCTCTTCCGCCAACGTGCGCATTAGTTAGGTCTACCGCTTTAGTTACTCTGCTCTACGGCTTTAGTTACTTTGTTCGCTCTTATGGGCTTTTCTTTTATCGGATTTTAATTAAAGACCCAAGAGTCGTACGCTTCGAGCACCCTACGAGCATTGTGACCCCACGTATGCTTCCTCACCGCAGCCTCGCGCGCATTCGGCCCAAGCCGCTCGCGCAGCTCAGGTGTTTCTGCTACGCGAACGAGTGCCGCCGTTAACTGACCAATATTTCCCGGCTCCACCAGCAACGCCGTCTCTTCGTCACTTAACACTTCACCAATCTGCCCGAGCCGGCTCGCAACGATCGCCTTACCCATCGCCATGTACTCGAAAATTTTTGTAGGCGAACCAAAGAAGTCGCTGCCATCCGCCAGCGGCACATGAGGCGCCACCAGAATATCGCACGCATCCAACAACGCCGGCACGCGCTCGTGCTCCACCGCCCCCGTAAAAATAACCCGGCGCGTCGCGATTTCGCTTTTCAGTATCTCCTCGGCCCGCTCTCGCAAACTCCCACTGCCGACAAAAACAAACCGCAACCGCACGTTTTCAGGAATCAACTTTATGGCCTCGGCAAGCTGTACCACACCGTGCCACGGACCAAACGTCCCAACAAAACCCGCCAATAAATCCGTTTCTTGTATCCCGAGATCGCGCCGCACCGCGGCGCCACCCACACCCGGCCGAAACAAATCCACGTCAACCGCATTAGGATTCAGGACGATCTTCTCCGCCGCGACTCCGCGCGCCTCGAGGTTCCTGCGCTCCACTTCCGACACGACAAAAATACGCGCCGCGGCCCGCAGGTTCAATCGTTCATACCGGTCCAACAGCCCCAAACTGCCAACCCGATCCCAATGCTTCCCAACCCAGACTTCCGACCCGTTGTACTCCAAAAACAGCGGCCGTCCCGTGCGTACCGACGCAGCCACGCCCGCCCAACTGAATCGCGCATAACGTTGATAAATGAGGTCGGGATTCGCGGCCTGAATCAACGGCACGGCCGCGCGCGTGAAGACGAGGTTGTTGTGAATATCAAACAGCGCGCGCGTGCCGCCGATGGTTTCCGGCGGAATGACGGTGAACCGTTCGCGGGACGCGTCCAGCCCCGCGATCAGATCGTTGCTGATGATGTCGAGCTCGACGCCGAGGCCGCGCAAAGCTTCAACGACGCCTTTGATGTGACTGGCGGCGCCGCCGGCTTGCGTCCCTGGTCCAGGCGTGGCGCGCAGGTAAACGACACGCGGCGAACCCGAATCGCGTGCGCGAACGTGCACACGCGCATCAAACGTCGCCACCGCTTGTTCGAGACGCCGCAGTTCCCGGCGCGATTGCGCCAGATCGAGCGTCGCGTTGAATGCGTCGCCACCCAATCGAAACGGCGCACTCGCGATCAGATCGCCACGCGTGCGGCGCAACCATCCGTCATGGCTGTCGATCATGATCACTTCGCGCGCGCCGGCCAGCGCACCGAAGAGCATGAAAAGGTTCTGCCCGCGTTGCCATGCGAGACGCTCAGTCGCGATCGCAAACACGTCAGGCCGCCGCGCGCGCAACGACGCCAACCGTTTACTTAAACTGCCCGTTTCGAATTCGCCGCGCGAGATCGCGTCGATCGCAGCCTGGGGATAGAGCTCAGCGAGTTTCGCGTGGCAACGAGCGGAGTCGCCGCTGAGCGCGAGCAGCACAACTCTCATCCACGCAAACTCCCGCGCGCCGCTGCCGGCACCGATCGCCGTGTAGTCGCTACGAAGTAGAACGCGACGAGGGCAAAGATCAACGCGTAACTCACAGTTGAGGCGATCGCGGCGCCGTACGCGCCAAACTGCGGCACGAGTGCGAACACGAGAGCCAGGTTCACGACCAAAGTCACCAGCCAGTACACGGGAATCATGCGCGGCAATCCGCGCGCGTTGAAATGTTGGACCAACACCGACTCGAGTCCGACGAGATACACACCCGGCAGAAGAATCAACAGCAAGGTGGTCGCTTCCGCGAAAGCCGGCCCATAAACCAGCGGCAACAAGAAACTCACCGGCACCGCGGCCAGACAACAAACAAGCATGATCAGCGCTGTGTGTTTGGTGACCAGCCAGGTCGTTGCGCCATGCGCATCCTGCTCGGCGGTGACGCGGGGAAACAAGAGGGTGGCGATCACGCCCGGCAGTAGCATCAACAGCAACCCGAACTGCGTCGCCACACTGTATACGCCGGCTTCCTCCGGGGTACGAAAGTGGTTCACGATTAGCAGGTCCGCACGAAAGATGATCACGCCCGCGAGTACGGAGATGTGAAACTTGAGCCCGTAGGCAATCATGCGTCGCAAGAACGCCGCATCCGCGCGCCATTTCGAATCGATCGCCTTTTTTCCGGCAGCAACAAGCAGCCCAACAACCACGAGACTGACCAATACGGTCGTGATGGTGTTCAATGTCACCAGCACGTCAATACCCTGGCGCAAGACGATTAGAACCAGTAGCGCGTTGACCAAAACAAACGATTGGCCCACAAGGTCGAGCAGGTTGAACTCGCGGACCTTTCTCAGCGCGAGAAGAATGTTGAGGCCGATTAACGTGAGTAACAGGAAAGGGATTTGCACCGAAGCGATGCGGATCAGCTCCGTCGGAACGAAGCCAAACCAATCGGGACGAAGCGATGCGACGCCGCTCAGAGCGAGCGCAAAGACGGAACCGACTACGGTGGCGAAGAGCAAAGAGTTGATCGTGGCGGCGCGAAAATGAGTGCGGTCCTGCGCAATGAAGTAGGTGTTCGAAGAAGGCAACCCGAAGCTTCCGAGTTGCGCGATCGTCGTCACGGCAACGTTAACGACGGCGAGTTCGCCGACGCCTTTTGCTCCCAGCCAGTGCGCGACGATGATCCCCGCCGCGACGCTGTTGACGATCATCAGCAGCCGCGTGGCCAGCGTCCACGCAACGTCGGCTGAAAACTTTCGATCCTTCACGGGCGGTCGATCCACCTCTCGTACCACAAGCTGAGATTCAAAAGCGCCCACAAATGAAAGCCCCAGTCATTTTTTTGTTGTCGATGTTCGTCGAGCATCTTCGCCACGAACCCGTAATCCAACAACTCTCGCTTTCGCAGGGTCGAGTTCATCAAACGCGCATCAAACAATCCGCGTAAATCCTTGCCCCTAAACCACTCGCGCACGGGTGCGCCAAAACCACGCTTCGGCTCATACAACAGATCGTGCGGCAGGATCTTCTCCAGCGCGCCCTTCAAAATGTGCTTCCCTGTGGTGCCTTCGACTTTCAGCGAACGCGGCAACCCGAGCGCGTACTCGACGAGATGATGATCCAGAAACGGCACCCGCGCTTCCACGCTCGTAGCCATCGTGATCTTGTCGACGCGCATCAGCAAGAGCTCCGGCAGGCGCAGTTTCAATTCGAGATACGTCATGCGCGCGAGAAAATCCGAGTCCGGACGCTCGTGCTCGATCCGTTTGAGGTACGGCTCCACCACACGCAATGACGACAGGCCGTTCATCCGCTCGCGCAGCGACTGCGACAACACGCGCGGTTTAAATGTCTCATCGTAAACAACCGCGCCGCCCCAAAACAGCGGCTCGTCAGCACCCAGCCGCCGGATCAGTTCGATGGCCGCGCGCTTTCGGCCCGTCGCCTCCAACGCCGGCCGCGACAGACTCGACAATGCACGCCTGAACACACGCGGCAACCCTTCCGCATGACGCCAGAAATTCTCATAAATCCGTAAATGGCGCACGTAGTTATCGTAGCCGCTGAAAATCTCGTCCGATCCTTCGCCGACCTGGACCACGATCGTTCCCGAATCGCGCGCCAACTGCGAAACGTAATACAGCGGCACGCAAACCGGATCCGCAATCGGCTCGTCCTGGTGAAACACGAGCCGCGGCAGAAATTCCTGCATCTCTTTTTGCGAGATGATTACTTCGTGATGATTCGTGCCGAACTGGTCCGCGATGCGGCGCGCGGACTGGAGCTCGTTTAGATACTCCGCATCGCTGAACCCGACTGTGAACGTTTCCACGGGCCGGGACATCAGCTCGGACATCAACGCCACGTTTGCTGAGGAGTCCACGCCGCCCGACAGAAACACACCGAACGGCACGTCAGACATCATGCGTTTGCGGATCGAGTCGCGCAGCAACCGCAGGATCTCCGCGCGATGTTCGCTCTCGTCGCGCAACACGGGTTGCGACGGAGGTAGCGCGTCCCAGTACTGTTCGATATTCAGCGCACCGTCGCGTTTGAGTGTCAGCACGTGACCTGCCGGAAGTTTTTGAATGTCGCGAAAGAGCGTTGTGGGCGCCGGCGTAGTGAGGAAAGTTAAATAGTGATAAAGCGACTGCTCGTCGATCTCCGGCGTGACCGCGGGATGTTGGAGGATCGCTTTGATTTCCGACGCAAAAATGAAGCGGCCGTCTTTGTGATAGAAGTAGAGGGGTTTGACGCCGATGCGATCGCGCACGAGCATGAGTTGTTGCCTGGCGGCGTCCCAGAGCGCGATGGCGTAGTCGCCTTCGATCTCGTGAATGAAGTCGAGGCCGCGTTCTTCGTAAAGGTGAATGATCGTTTCCGAATCGGTGCGCGAGGCGTACTTGTGGCCGCGTGCTTCGAGATCGGAACGCAGTTCGGCGTGGTTGTAGATCTCGCCGTTGAAGACGAGCCAAGTGCGCTGGTCGCAGCCGTGCATCGGCTGATGTCCGGCCGTCGAGAGATCGATGATTGACAGCCGGCGAAAGCCGAAGCCGCCGCGGCCGTCGTCGAAGATCAACTCGCCGGAATCGTCGGGACCGCGATGCGTCATCTCATCGCGCATACGCGCGATGAGCGAAGGCTCGATTCGTCCTTCGCTCGCGGCGTAGTCCCAAACTCCGCAAATGCCACACATTCACTTACTCGGATAAATCTTCCAGCTCAGTTTGCGCGGCCTGCCGGAGACACGCCAGCACGCGGAAACAGAGTCGAACAGCTCGCCGTAATTACGCGAAACGTGCTGGTTAATCAAAGAAGGCGCTTCTTTGAGACTCAACGAACGGACCACCAACCCAAAATCCTGCTTTCTATCCGTGGCTTCAATCTCTTCCCCTCTGACTTCCAACTGCAAACCGTCGGCGAAGTGAAAAAGCGTCTCAAAGTCATGCTCGCCATCGCCCAAAAACTCATCATCTACTAACCACGAGCACTCGCGCTTGTTAAATGTAACCGTGCGGCGGTGCGTAACCGAAACGGGCAGTCGCCGATAGCCATAATGCTCCGCGACAACCTTGTCATAATTCTCGTTCGACTGCCATTCGAGAACGCGCGGTTGCGCCTCGTTGCCGATGACGAACGGCGCGCTTTGCTCAGTCGTGTTCTGTTCTTCGTTGTCGATCCTGACGGTCGAATGATACGCCGTGGACCGAAACGCGTGCCGCATCTCGAGGTTTGCGGTGTAGACGTACGTTCCGGGATCGACGATGAACGGTACGCCGTGCGCGGCGACTTCGATGCTCAACGCATCGTTGTGTCCGTGTGAACCGCGGCCGTTGATACCTGCGCCGCTCGCGTTGAAGCAGAGATAACAATCGCCGTGACGCATGATGTAGATGCCGGCGTCAGGAAATGCCGCTGACGTCTCTTGCCGAAACTTGAGCTCGGGAGCATTCAAGAGTTCGTCGGCGACGTCCAAAACGTAAGCGTGGTCGATCGCAAGGCGTGCTTGAAGCGGAAGCACCTGGCCGCCGGCGGAGTCGCCGATCAGCGGTGCGAGCCCGTCGGGCCGCAGGTAGGCTTTTACGTACGCGAGCATCTGACGGAGCTTGTGCCAGTATTTTTCGTCGATCCGTATGTTGTTCTCACGGCACAACACGAATGAGTAGAGAAACAACTCGAGCACAAAGCGGTGGTATCCGGTTGAGGATTCGAAATCAGCACCGTCCGGCAGGATTTGTTTGTCCATCTCGCGCAGCAGTTCGGTCAGGCCAAAGGTCTTCCATGATTCCGCTTCGTACAATTCGGGAAGCAGAACGCCGAGCCACAAAAGGCCGGCAACGTCGGAGAGGTAGTGATTGCTGGTGGCGATGTAGGAAAACTCGAGGTTGTTTTGGATGTAACGGCCGTGCTGCTGTAACAGTCGCAGAATGAAGTTTAAGTCTTCCGGATCGAGATCGGGCGAGGTGCGGAGGCGTTCGAACGCGACGAGGATGTTCATCGCGCGTAACGCGACTTCCATTGCGCAGGTCCAGTTTGGGCCGCGGCCGTAGGGGTTTTGGCTGCTCCAACGTTTTAGTTCGTTTAAGAATTGTGCGGCGTC
>DASUOZ010000254.1:0-2728 GCA_036276375.1 Pyrinomonadaceae bacterium
GGCGAACGGCGGGCAGGTGCTGCGGCAGATGATTCCGGGAAAAAAGTTGGACCTCAGCGCCCTTCTTAAAAGCCAGCAAGCGGATGCCATCAAACTTGCGCTCGAACAGCCATTCGGCTCCGGTGAACCGTTCCTGCGTCAGCGTCGCCGCCATGGGCACCAGCCATTCAGGAAAAGGAGACATGCGCCACAGATTACGCTAAAGTTCGTCACGA
This sequence comes from Pyrinomonadaceae bacterium, assembly GCA_036276375.1. GTDB lineage: Bacteria > Acidobacteriota > Blastocatellia > Pyrinomonadales > Pyrinomonadaceae > PSRF01. The sequence continues at coordinate 216 of DASUOZ010000254.1, forward strand.
TGAGTACACAGCTCAAGCGGCGCGACTTTTTGACCGGGGCGGCGGCAATGAGCGCGCTATTGCTGAGCAGGCGTCCCGCTCTCGCCTTTGAAACACAACGGCGTTTTGCGCCGGTTAAGGTGTCGCGCGATCGCGTGATTCGTGAGGTGGTTGGCTTGAGACCGTACCGGCCGAGCGGCTTCGTGGTCGACGCTGAACGTTTCGGCAGCAAGCTGCTGGTCCATAACTACGGTCACGGCGGTGGCGGCGTAACACTTTCATGGGGCACCGCATCGCTCGCTGTCGATCTCGCGCGAGATTTTCTGATAACAAGTCGCAGGCGACCGCAAAGGTTCGCTGTACTCGGTTGCGGCGTCAGCGGGCTCTCAACCGCACGTCTGCTGCAACGGCGTTTTCAAAACGGTCCGGGCACCGTGACGATCTACGCGAGAGATCTACCGCCGGAAACAACTTCAAACATCGCCGGCGCTTCGTGGGCGCCCACGTCCGTCTACGAACCCGATCAGGTTGACACGAAGTTCGACGATCAGTTCCGGCGCGCGTGTCAGATTTCGAATCGGGCGTTTCAACTGCTGGTTGGACCAGAGTACGGCGTGCGCTGGATCGACACCTTTGAGCTGCTCCGCAGCGAAATGTCGCTCGAACGCGAACTGCCCGGCGGTGACGCGCTCTATCCAGCCAGACAGATTCATCGCGATCCGCAACACTACTTTGGCTTTCCTCTCGTGCGGCAGTATTCAACGATGCTGATCGAGCCGTCGATCTATCTCAGCGCGCTTTTGCGTGATTTTTACATCGCGGGCGGTAAAGTTGTGGTGAAGCACTTTGCCCATCGACCTGAGATCGCGCGACTGCGCGAGTCGGTTATTTTCAACTGCACCGGACTCGGATCGCGCGCGTTGTTTGAAGACGAAGAATTGATCCCCGTGCGTGGTCAACTCGAAGTGCTGCTGCCGCAACCGGAGATTGACTACTGCTATCTCAGCAGCGGTTACATGTTCCCACGTCGCGACGGCGTCATTCTCGGCGGCACATGGGACCACGGCGATTGGTCAATTGTGCCTAACTCTGAGCAGGCGAACGCCATCCTCGAAACGCACAAGTCGATCATGAACGGCCTCGAAACAGCCGACTAGTAGCGCCAGCTCTTTAAATCGGCTCCCGGCGGCGCGCTCTTTGTAATCCGCTCCACGATCTTCGGCGCAAAGAACTGGTGATAACGGAGGCGCGAGATTGCGTTCGGACGCGTGTGATCGCCGTTCCAACAATGCTCAGCGCGCGGCTCGTAATCGACCTCGCCGCCAAACGCCGGGTCCTTCGTCGTCTTCAGGAAATCCTCAGCGAGATAGACCGCGTTGTTGAGAAAGTAGTTGTCAGCTTCCCCGACGTAGATGTTGATCTTGCCGGCGAGCTTTGGCCCAAGCTTCGCCCAATCGCGTTTCAGGATGTAGCTGAGATCGTAATTCTCGCGCCAGTATTCGGCCACTGAGCGATCGATCTTGCCCGTCAGCTTGTCCCAAATCGGTTTCGGATAACCGTCGCTGCCCACGGGCGAATAGACCGCCTGCCAGATGTCCCACTGGCCTCCCGAACGGCTGTTTGTTCCCAGTGCGAGCTCCATGTGGTTCATGTCTTCGACGGTTGCCGACAGCTCGCCGAGATAGTTTCGTTTACCCGGACGCGGCATGCGCTTCCATGGCGAATCGGCGTAGTAAGCGTTCTCGTGCTCGTAGATGTTGACGACCGTGTACGCGCGGAAGTCGATGGGATCGGGACACGCGGCCCAACTGCCGTTGTACTCGTCCGGGTAGAAAATCTGTGCGGCCATTGCTTCCCAACCGCCGGTCGAGCCGCCGTAGAGAAAGCGCGCCCAGCCCTGGCCGATGCCGCGAAAACGTTTCTCGATTTCCGGGACAAGCTCGTAAGTGATCGCGTCGCCGTATGGACCAAGGTTGGCGGAGTTGACGGCGTACGAATCGTCGTAATACGGGTTCGCGTGCTGAATCTCGACGATCAGAAAGCGCGGAAAGTTTGGCCCGGTCCAGTCTTTGTAGAATTGGTACGCCTGTTCCTGCACGATACGGTTATAGCCGGCGAGTTTGAAACGCTCGCTGTAGTCTGGTTTAAGATTCGGATCGGGCGGCTGCTCGCGAAAGTTGCCGAAGTCGGCCGGGAAGTGGCCATGAAAGATCACGAGCGGATAGCGGGCTTCGGGATGCGAGTCGAAGCCTTCGGGCAGGAGCACGTGCGCGCCGAGATACATCGGTCGACCCCAAAACTTCGTCAGCCGTTCGCTTTGAATCTTGATGTGCTTGATGTACTTCGTGTCTTTCGGCGGCTCGATCGGCGGGATCATTTTGTCGAGTTCGATCAAGAAGCTACGCTGGCCGACGAGTGTTACGCGCTTCGGTGTGCTGTAAAGATTTCCGGGCGCCCGGCTCCACTGCTGGCCTTCGCCGCGGTCCATCGGAAGTTTCACCGTGTGACCGTCAGCGCGCTTGAAGGTCTCATAA
>DASUOZ010000255.1:0-3088 GCA_036276375.1 Pyrinomonadaceae bacterium
GCATTGACGAAACTCAGCCGGCCGCGTTTCATTTCGAGCTCGGAAAGCGACTGGGACCGTTGCGTGATGAAGAGGTTTTGATCATGGGCAGCGGCAACCTGGTCCACAATCTGCACACGTACGCGTGGGGCAGGCAGATTCCCGAGCCTTACGATTGGACCGTTCGTTTTGAGACTACGGCAAAGAATTTGATGGTCAGTGGTGATTTCGAACCGCTGATCAACTACGAGAGTCTGGGCCGAGATGCGCTGCTGTCGATTCCCACACCGGACCATTACCTGCCGTTGCTTTACGTGCTTGGCACCCGGCGAAAGAACGAGACGATCACGTTTCCGGTGGAAGGCGTCGATGGTGGCTCGATCTCGATGCTTGCGGTTCAAGTCGGCTAGTTATTGCAGCACACCCTCATACATCACGCCGATATCGGTCGTGACGATCATGCGTTTACCTTTGATCCATACCTTCTCGACAAAAAAGGCTGCGCCGCCGGTTTGCATGTAGAAAACTAAGCGGCCGGTGGTGCGCTCGAATATGCCCACGTCGTGATGGTTTCCGGCAGTTACCAGCCAGCGATCGTCGTTTGCGAGAGTTATAAAGTCGACGCGAGAATGCATCTCGCGAACTCTGGTGAGGACGCTGCTCGTAGCTTGACCGCTAGTGAGGTCCCAGTGCGTCAGTGCTCCTTCGAGTCCGAGGTTGTAAACGTGCCGGCCATCGTCGGTGACGACCAGCGGGCCGTACTCAATCGGCTCGATTGAAATCGTCTGCTTCTGATCCGTTTTCAAGTCGAAGACGGTCAGCTTCCCGGTGTCGTCAATGACGGCCAACGAGCGTTTGTTCGCCGATATCGCCGTCTGGTCGATTGCACCGTCAGCTCGTAACTCCCGCTGGCTGTCACTTCCATCCAGGTTTTTAACTCTTATGCGATTGCCTTCCGGATAGAAGATCGTGTTGTCCACTACAGCGACATTCGCGCGCCACGAGAGCAGGTCAAACAACTTCTTCTGCTGGCCGCTTTCCAAATCCAGAACAACGATTTCTTCCGGACCAGGCGGCTCGTGCTCTGTGGGAATTTTTCGCAACGCGACGACCGCGCGACGAGAGCCCGGCGCAAGATGCGCCTCGCTGACGAAGTGACCCGACGCCGCTACCTTGTATTCTTTGATCAGTGAAATATCCGCAAAATTCCACAAACGAACATAGCCATCCGCGCCGCCGGTCAGCAGTTCTCCTGCTTGACTGTCTTCAGTAGAAACTGAAAGCGCGTAGGCTCCCGACGGTCCACCGAGGAGAGTCTTGATCTTGCTCGTCGTGAGATCGAATTCGATCAGGCCGGGGCCTTTACTGTAACTGGCCCAGACCTTGGAACCGTCGCGGTTGCTGACCTGACCTGTCAGTGCAAAAGCTCTGCCCGGCGAATCGGCCTCGAATCGCTCGAATTTCCGAATACTCCTCGCGCGTGCGCGCGGGGAGACGCGAACGATTTCCGCGGGATCGACCCAACTGAACAGCAGCAATCTTGAAGCATCGAGCCAAAGCGAAGCAGTGCCTTCAAAGTTTGCGACTTCAGATTTTGAAACCGGATTGATGACGGCGGTTTTCTCTTTGTAGCCTTCGCGGTACGTGCCTGAAAGCAGACGTCGATCAGGCGAGGAGCCGAGCGACACCCATAGCCGTCCGGCATGACGCGCGAGATCGGCCGGCCGCTGATTTTGATTGTCGACGTTGAGTCTGACGATCGCGCCTTCACCTATTGCGCGGCCGGTAGGGATCTGATCGATGGTGGCGACGTAAACGTTCCGGCCCAATAGCGCAAGCGCAAGCGGCACTCCGTTAACCTTCCACTGCGCGAGTTGCTGGTTATTTCGCGAATCCCAAACGACCACCGTCCCTTTTTCGTTGGCGGCCGCAATCAGTCCCGCTTCGTTGTCGGTCGCGAGCCCCGTCACGAAGGAATCACTGTCGATGCCGGTGAGATCGACAAACGTGCCCGTTTCAACATTCCAGCGACGCACGAGAGCATTATCCGGCTTGACGTGGTTTGACCCAGCCGCAATCAACTCACTTGGATCGGACAGAGCGGCAACAAAATGAATCCCGCTGGGCTGATGAAGAGTTCGTTCGCGCCGATTGTTGGCAACGTTCCAAACGATGATGTCGCCCTTCTCGGTTCCGGTGAACAGCCGTTGGCGGTCGGCGCTCATCGCCAGGGCATTGAACTCGTCGCCATGTGCGTTGACGCGATGTTTTATTTCAAACTTGAAGTCGCCCTCGCCAATCGCTGTTTGAGCGAAGGTGAGCGAAGAAGTTAACGAGACGAGCAAAATACCGATCGCGACGCGTGCGCAGGTTGGATTCATATTGGCGATCTTTACGACGGGCGACGGTCGTCTTGCAGCAGCTTCAAGCCTTCAATCAACGGCGGAAACTCCAGCAGCGCATCCTTGTTCACGCCCCAGGTGGTGAACATGTAACCGAGCAGTTTCGGCCCTGCGTGCAGACGGCTGAATTGAATCAATGCTTTGGTGGCGTCGACGTTTTTCCAGCCGGCGGGCAACACGCGAAAGCCCTTCTCGATGAACATCGGAATCGAGAGATAACTCTCGCGCACTTCATAATGCCACGGGCAGATGATGATGTCTTTCGGAATCAGATCGATCGCTTTCGCGGTTCCGTTGACCGCTGCTTCCCACTCGCCAAGGTCATACTTCTTCCCGTCGATCAGCCGATCGCCCCACATCAACATCTCGACCTTTCGCTTGCGAACGAGATGCGTGTGCAACTCGTTGACGGCTTTCGCAAAAAGTTGCGCGGGATCTTTGCCCCTCGTTGACGGTGACTTGTCCGAGCCGAGCAGAAAAACTTCATCCATGCCGACGTGCATTGCGTCGGCGCGAAACGCGTCGATGATCTCGTCCAGCAACTCGAAGACGATGCGCCACACTTGCGGATTAGTCACGTCCCACTCGCGACAGTAGATACCTTCGTTATTCGGAAATGCTCCCGGCGTGAGATCAAACTGCGGATAGACCGTCAGCAGGGGAAACGTCTCCTGCTTCCACGACTGATGGCCCACGGATTGAAACTC
>DASUOZ010000256.1:0-2826 GCA_036276375.1 Pyrinomonadaceae bacterium
GGCTGTTTGCTGAATTACCATCATCGATTGCAACACGACGCCAAATAACGAACTCGTCGTCGATCCAAAAAACGTTGCGCCGGAAGCATTGACGTCAACCGCAATCACAATGTCAGCGCCCAGCGAACGCGCAACCGATACCGGAATGACAGCTACCAGCCCGCCGTCAACCAGTTTCCGGCCCTGCTCATCGATCACGGGCACGTACAAACCGGGGATCGCACAACTAGCCCGAATCGCAAACGGCACGTCACCTCGATCGCGCATCACGACAGCAGCGCCTGAGTTCAGATCAGTCGCCAACGCCGCGAACGGCACGCGCAGATCCTCAAAACGAGTCACCGGCAACCGTTCGCGCAGATATCTCTCGAGCCGAGCGTTACTCTGAAGGCCAAATCGCGACACAGTCATCCGGCCGACGTGGCGCCAGCGCATCTGGCGTCCAAGGTCTTCAATCTGGTCCAACGTCATGCCCGACGCAAACGCGCCGCCCACCAGCGCTCCCGCCGACGTTCCCGCTACAAAATCAATTGGAATGTTGTTTTCCGTAAGGGCGCGAATCACACCGGCGTGCGCCATGCCGCGCGCGGCGCCACCGGAGAGTGCAAGGCCGATGGTGGGACGATTAAGCGCCATAAACTACACCGGGCTCAACATCACGATCTCGGCTCGTTCGCGTGCCGTATCCAAAAACGCGTCGATGTCCGACTCGATCTTCGATTCCGTCAACGTCTGTTCGATCTCCGCTCTCGCCTGTTCCTGCGTGGGCACGATGCGTCCCGGAAAACGTGAACGGAAGCGCGCAACGTAGACCTCGTTGTAGTAATCCGCGATCTCTTTCTGGCTGATCACCACAAAATTACGAAAGCGGAAATTCAAATACTTTTCCATCTTCAAGCGCTGCTCGATGATCTCGTCAACTTTTTCGCTCGTCAATCCCACGCGCAGCAAACGCCCGCGAAACGCCGGCTCGGAGGAGAAGTTGCGCGCGAGCTCAGCGCGCGCCTCGGTGATTTCCGCGGGCGTCGGCACGATCGTCGGCAGTTTCTCGGCCTCCTGAAGTATCAAGCGCTGATCAATCAACAGACGGAGCGCGCGATTCAACTCTTCAGAAGTCGGGTTGTCCAACTGCGTGTTGGGTTGCAAAGCCAACTGCCACATCAGGTCCGAATAGGTAATCAACTCCGTTCGTGCGCCCGCGTTCACCGTCGCCACCATCTTGTCGACGACCTGCTGTGCGTGCGCCGCGCCCACCCAGCAAAACGCAAGCGCGAGAATCAGTGTTCGGATAATCAGTTTCATCTTAAAACGTCTGCGTAATCCTGAAATGCAAATTCCCACGGTGCAGCCGGAACACAGCCGGCGTACCGTCAAACGAAATGCCGTTCGGGCCACGCTGCGGAATCAAAAACTCCGGCGGATTCAGCAGAAAGCCATAATCCACCGCCAACGCGCCGCCAATCGGCGTTTGCCACCGAAATCCCAGCCCCACCGTGTTGGACCAATGAGCGCGCAGATTGATCTGCCTGATCGACTCGAGTAAGTCGCCGGGCGGAACAGCCTCCGGATCACTCTTGCCAAACAGCTCGCTGACGCGTCGAAAAACATTACCGCCGTCGTAAAACGGGACCACTTGCACCGAACGTGTCAACGGAATGCGGGCCTCGAGATTCAACACGGCAAGGGCATTCCCGCCAACGGGAACCGTAAACGGGTTCAGAAACACCACGTTCTTGTCCTGGTCACGAAACTCACCTACCGGAATCACGACCTCACGCGGCCCGGCTTCCTCAAAACTGAAACCGCGCAGCGTCGTCGAACCGCCGGAGAAGAATCGCTCACTGATCGGCAACGTGCGATCAATCTCGTCGATGGTGCCGTTCCCTTCGCGATCGATCGGATTGAAGAGGTTGGCGAGACCGAGCGTCATGTTGCCCGCGAAAACAGTGTCGCGCAGCCAGCTCGCTTTGTAGTAATGCCGGTAAGTCGCCTGAAAACGATTGAACGAAACGTTGCCGCCGAGTTGTCGCAGCGCCAAAGCGTAGTCAACGCTGAGAAACCCGCCGCGCGTCGCATCGACCTGATTGTATCGGCAGATCTCGCCCGGCCGGCCGGGTTGTTCGTCCTCATCCGCCTGACTGCGCGCGAGCAGACCTCTTTCGCAACGCTCGCGCGTGTCTCTGACCAACGAGACACCAAACCGCGACAAACGAATCTTGCTGTCCGGCTCCAGAATCGGTCGCACCACTAAACTTTCGAGATTAAATATCCGAACGTCTTCATAGCTGTAACGTGCGAAGACGATTGTGCGCGTGTCGCGATCGAGCACGCGCTGCGTTTCCAGCGCGGCCGTGAAACGATTGATCGTCGGCTCATTGACCTGGTTGCCGAAGATGTCGATCGGATTACCTTCTTCGTCCACGCGCTGGACGATGCCCATCGTGCCGCGATCGATGGCCGAGCGGAAGAATCGCGTGATCGTCGAGTCTCGTTGATACTCGATAGAAGCCGCGAGCGGTGCAAACTGCGTCTTGTTGTAACGAGCAAAGCGTGGATCGAGATACTCGAGCCGGACCCGTTGCTGGCGCCCGCTCGCGCGTACGCGTATCGCGCCCTGACGCAAACGGTTCATCAGGTTTACGTTGCTGATTTCAAACAGGCCGAGCGCGCCGTAGTCGGTGGAGGCGCCACCGCCGTAGTCCATCACGTTCGGCTTTTTCTCTTCGACGTCGATGATTACGTCGCGGCGCTGGTAACCATCTACCGTTTCACCTGCCGGCTCGGTGCGAATGATCACCTGACGATAGGCGTCTGTGAGGTAAAGCT
>DASUOZ010000257.1:0-2802 GCA_036276375.1 Pyrinomonadaceae bacterium
CAACGTCACGCGCGCACTTGCCGGCCGGAACGAACTTGCGTCCATCACTCCACAAACTCTCTCCCGCAATGAAGGCATATTGAAGACTGTTGCGCGCCATGGTTTTTAGTTGCATGTATCCGAGACCCTGGTCTTCAGCCGCCTTCAAATACTCCAGCGAAATCTCCGAACGTGAGACACCTTCATCATCGGTCGCCAACGCGACCGGCACGCCGTATTCGATGTAGGTGGCCAGTGGATGACGCGAACCCGAGATTCCCAGAATCAGATCGTTGCTCGACAGACAGATCTCCACCATCACGTTCCGCCGCGCCATTTCTTTCAGCAGCTCGAAGGGCTCGGTTTCGTGCATGATGTCTACGCCGTGTCCGATACGATCGGCGCGCGCAACCATCACCGATTCGCGAATGTGAAAACTCAAACCTTCGGGGGTGACCAATCCCGGAGCGAGTTCGCCGGCGTGCAGCGTGACTTTGGCGCGCGGATAAAGAGGTCGCAGAAACTGCAACATCCGCATGTGCAGCGAGAAATACTGCATCGAGTTAAGACCGTCTTCACCCTGCACCAGGTTCGTAGCCACCACCTGCGAACGCGGATCGTTTGCGAGAGCAAGGCCTGTCACCATCTGCGCGTAGACCTGACCGGGCGAAGCGTTTCGCGATACCTGGGCCACGTAGCGGATCGTAACGGAGCAGCCGGCGTCCGCTTGCGCGGTGCCACACTTCAGCAACTGGTTTTTTTCACTTTCCATCGTCTGAAGGTTTTCAATTCCGACGCTGGCTGCTTTTTCGATTCCATTTGCTTTCAGCTTGTTGAGTGTTGACTCGAAGTTGCCGTCCCACCCGACTTTTTCTCCGATCTGACTGGAAAGAACGCCCGTCGCGGTTCCGTCGGGAGTTAACATCAGTTCGACATATGAAACCCTGCCGCGGGCTGCGCTCTTCACGGCCTCGGCGAGCATTCGGCCGCTGTTGTTGTAAGTGGCTGGTCCAAACTTACCGAAAGCGTCGAAGAAATGATCGTGACCGCTTTGTCCGGACAACTGCCAGTTGCGCATGGACCACGCATCGACCATCTGGCGGTAGAGCACGGAATTTGTCAGCGCTGTATTCGCCGCCGCCTGGTCGGTATCGCATTTCGAGGGCGATGAGGGAACGACCAGCGCCAGCGTACGCGTGTTGATGCATAAGCCTTTTTCCGCGGCCCACTCGATGTAACGCTCCGCGTAAATCGCGCCGGAAAGATGATTGTGCAGATCGGCGCCTTTCGGCATCTTCAGCAGAAACGCCATTTGTTTCGGCGGCGATTTGCGGATCGATTCGAAGTAGCCGGCCGTCTTCTGTTCCGCTGTCGCTCGCTGAGCTCTGACGTTGGGCTGGGCCGACAACGTCAACCCGCACGACAGCACAACTACTAAAGCCCAGCATAGTTTGCGTCGCAGTACGTTTACCGGGAGCGTTTTGGTCATTAGTGAGTTCCTTTAAGAGAGTGAGAATTGCTTCTGCTGTAACGAGCCTAATAGTATAAGTGGTCAGTTTCAGCCAGCAATGAAATTTTCGTCGCGTTCGGCCCAGCGGGCGATCAAAACCGCAAGTGGATTTATGGCCGCAAAGAGGCACAAAAGGCACAAACTGTTAGCAAAATCTTTGTGCCTCTTGTGCTTCTTGTGCTTCTTTGTGGCAAATATACCTCCAACGCATCGTCGGTCTACCGTATGAAACAGTCGACATTCGCGACGGCCAGGTGTTCATAAACGGACAGCACTTATTCGAGCCCTACGTCAATCCGGAGTTGGATCAGGCCCAGCGAACGATGGCGCCCGTTACCCTGGCCGGTGACAGTTATTTCGTTATGGGAGATAATCGCGACAACTCGAGTGACTCGCGGATCTGGGGACCGTTGAAACGAAGCTTTATTTACGGTCGGTACACGCGTAAATACTTTGCGGTAAAGTGAGGAACCTCATATGCGTCAATTAGCATTTGCCCTGTTCATAGCGTTGGTCTTTTGTTCGGCCGCGTTAACTACACACGCCCAGGAGAACAAAACGCCGGAACAAAAGCCCGCGGCGCCGGAAACAACAAGCGACGCCGAGAAGCCGAAGAACGAAGTCGAGAGGATGATTGCCGACGTCACAAAACGCGGCGACAAGGTTATCGGCGTTTGCATTGACCCTGTCTATTGTGGTGACGAGTCGGGCGATCAAATACTCAACCTCGAGAAGGGACGTGCCGTTGACTTGCGTGTACCGGTTTACCCGGCCATCGCGCGAGCAGCTCACGCTTCGGGTACGGTCGTGGTCAAACTCCTCATCGACGAAGAAGGAAAAGTAATGGCAGCGGTCGCCATCAGTGGACACCCTTTGCTCCAGGCCGCTTGTGTGAAAGCGGCGCGTGAGTCCCTCTTCACACCAACTACGCTGGACGGCGAGGCAGTAAAGGTAACCGGCGTTATTCAGTACAACTTCGTCGCTCATTAAATAAACGGCGTACCGACAAAAAGGAAGTAAAAGACCACGCCAAGTATCTGCGATCCGAAATAGCTGCCAACTAACACCAGCAACGGCAACAAGCCTTTCACTCCACGCGTCTTCAGCAGGTGATAAGGAATAACGAAGATCGCGCCCACGTACGCCATTAGTCCCTGACAGTACAGTTGCTGAGCAACAGACTTGTGCTTGTCAGTTTTCAACCACCACCCAACCCCGCACGGAAAAGCCGCAATATAGAGAAACTCTACCGTTGGTAGCGGCTCAATTCCGCTCAAGGCATAGAAAACCGAAATGAAGTTGTAGATGAAGAT
>DASUOZ010000258.1:0-6927 GCA_036276375.1 Pyrinomonadaceae bacterium
GGGCCGAAGGCGTCCACAAGCATTTCCAGGGACGCGTTATTGTCGGTAAAGACTTGATGGAGATCTGAGTTCGTCTACGTTTTGGCCTGATGAGCAGATATCAGACATTTGCCCTCGTTCTACCTCTCGTGTTGGGTCTTACACCGCTCCTGGTTCCAGGACTAGGCACTCAAGAACAAACTACTCCGTCGAAATCATCACCGTCGAAAACTCAAAGAAGATTTATTGACACAAACCATTTCCCGATTGCGGAGTACTCTGCGTCAGAATCGTCGGATTCCAAGAGAAGAGCGCGAGGAGAAAAGCGTAATAAATCTAATTGGAACGTACATCCGGATGCACTTTCGAATAGTACGGTCGTAGTTGATGGGGTTGACCTCAATTTACCCGCCTTTCCGACGGAACAAGCCGCAGCGGTTGTAGTCGGCACAGTTACGGATGCAAAAGCCTATCTCTCGAACGACAAAACAGGGGTCTATTCCGCATTTACCGTCTTAATAGATGAGGTGCTTAAGAATCCCGGAAACCTTTCCGTTGGTAATCTGGTCGAAGTAGAGAGAGAGGGCGGGCGCGTGAAATTTCCCTCCGGCCGTGTGCACCTTTACATGGTTTCAGAACAGGACATGCCTCGCGTCGCGAGTCGCTATGTACTGTTTCTAGCTGAAACCAATACAGAGTCAGCTTTTGAAATATTAACGGGTTACGAAATTCGCGAGTCCTCTGTTTATCCGCTTGATGACCTACCTAAATCTCGATCCCACGAAAACACCACGCCAGCGAAGTTTATGAACGAATTGAGATTGAAGTTGGCCCAGCCGTCCCGGAGCGGAGCTACGAAGCCTGCTTCCTACCGTAGCGCTTGAGGATCAGGCGCACGTAGTTGCGCGTTTCGTCGTAGGGCGGAATCGTGTAGCCATACTTCATCACCGCACCTTCGCCTGCGTTGTATCCCGCCAGCGCCAGATCCACGCGGCCATTGAACATCTTCAAAAGATCTTTCAAGTAACGCGTGCCGCCCTTGATGTTCTGCGCCACATCGTAAGGATTGGTCACGCCGTAACGCGCCGCCGTTCCGGGCATCAACTGCATCAATCCCTGCGCGCCTTTCGGACTCACCGCGCTCGTGATGAACCGCGACTCCTGCGACATCAGACAATAAATCAGGTAAGGATCGACGCCATACTGAGCGCCGTACTGCCGGATCAGTCCGTCGATCCTGGTGCTGCCCGTGGTCCACGCCAGATTAGAAGGAGAAGCGAATGCGAGCTCAGACGAAGCGGTGAGCGCCGGCTCGGGTTGGTTCGCCAACGCGATCTCTTTGGCAATTGACTCAACCTTCGCACGAGCCGCTGCCAAATCCTTCTCGCCGTTTTCAAACTCCAGACGAGAGATCAGTCCGTCGTCGTAGAGCTCTTTTGACTGCTGCTGGTGCTTTTCGAGCCGTTCGACTTCCTTTTGGTACATCGTGGACAGGTCGTTCAGACTTGCTTTGAGCTGGGCTTTTGGATCTTTTGTAGCCGGTGCCGCCTTCGTCGCGGGCGACGCGGCCAGTGACGAAGCGGCCACCTGCTGGGCCTGGACCGGTGCAACCGCGGAAAACCCTGACACAACAAAGCCGAGCAAGAGCGCGGCTTTCGAAAAACGACCTGCAAATCGGCTCAAATCCAACAGCTAACCCTCCACATTCAACTCACTAAAGCACTAGACACCCGGACGCAACGAGCGGTTACGATGGCTGAAAGTTTGGAAACGTTGCGCCTTCCACGCTTGTTCCCGCTACTTTTCAGCTCATTCCCGAGAATTGGTCTTACCGCACAATAAGACCGGCTGCGATTGGTAATAAATTACTCTTGACAGGCTAAATCGTACTGAGGCAAAATACGGCGCCTACTTAAACAATCAGCAAGGCCTAAATAGACGCAGATGGCTCTTGGTCATACCAATCGACTTTAACCGAGCCCGGCGCTCCTTCTTTTCCGCCGTCGCTACGAGGAGAATAAAGTCATGACTACAGCGAACCCGAACGGACGAGTTTTTTGGGTTGGTCTGCTCCTGCTCCTGGCAGCTTTCACGGTCACCGCCCAGGAGTTTCGTGGATCACTGGCCGGTAAAATCACCGATCCAAACGGCGCCGTCGTCCCCGGCAGCAAAGTGGAGATCAAAAATATCGAGACGGGCGTCGCCTCCGCCGCCGTCACCGGTGAAGACGGTAGTTACAACTTCGCGCTGTTGCCACCAGGCACATCACCGGCGTGGCCGCGGGAACACAGAACAACTTTTTCTCTAACCAGTTGCGTCACCAGAACTATCGCGCGTGGCTCACGCGCATCGATCATCGTATCAGCGCAAACCGGTCGATTTTCGGCAAGTACGACCACAGCTTCAACCCGGAAGATCGGCAGGATTGGGCCGGCGAGGTAAACGGTTTTCCGATCACACGCGGCTTGAATATCGCACCAACGACGGCGGCAACATCGACTACACCAACGCGATCTCACCCAACTTCGTCTTCGACATTCGCGTCAGTTTGAATCGCTTCGTGCAGGAGCGCCGTCCGGCGGAACTGTTTGATCCCGCCAACGGTCAGTTGAATCTGGAGGGCCCTGTGATCGTCGGCGGACTGGGCGGGAACCCGTATCGCGACGGCAGTTACGAGTACTACCTGAGCGAAAAGGTCATCACAAACGATCCCAAAGGCGTCGGCGCGCTACTGCTTGCCGCGACCGAGATTGAGAGACGTGCCGCTCGTACAACCGGCAAGAAAAGGGTAAGCTAGCAACCACGCAAAATGGCGGAATCAAACGCAAATATCTTCAAAGCGATCGACGCCGAGCGGCGCGGCACGAGTTTCGAAGAGGTCGTCATGCAGCTTCGCGAAATGATTCATCGCGGTGAGCTGCGTCCCGGCGATCGACTGCCGCCCGAACGAGATCTCGCAAAACAATTAGGCGTCAGCCGTCCGACGTTGCGTGCAGGCATCAGTTCCCTGGCCGCAGTCGGCGTGTTGCAACCGCGACGCGGCGCCGGAACTTTTGTCGTTGAAGCTGAAGGTCCACCGACGCTCGACAGCAGTGCGTTGCGCTTGATGGCGTCGCTGCAACGGTTCACACCGGCGGAGATGTTTGAAGCACGGCGCTCGTTGGAAATGTCGATCGCGGCGCTCGCTGCCGAACGCGCGACTGGAGAGCAGATGGCCGAGATGTCGGAAGAGATCACCGGCATGTTCGCGTCACTCGACGAGCCGGAACAGTTTCTCGTTCACGACATGCGTTTCCACCAAACCGTCGCGGCCGCTTCGGGTAATCGAATTCTCACCGCGTTGATGAACATGGTTGCGACCATCCTGTTTGAAGTGCGCAGCAAGACGGTGAGGCGTGCGCGCGACTTGAAGGAATCCGCTGAGATGCACCGCGCGATCTACCGTGCGATTCGCGATCGCAACCCCGAAGCCGCCCGCGACGCGATGCGCGATCACCTGATGCTCGCCCAAGCCGCGCAGGAACAAGAAGAAGAACTTGACTAGAGCCACAAAGAGGCACAAGAAGCACAAAGCTGTTCAGGTTCACTGCTCTTGTCTCGTTTCTGCTGCTTGTCTTCTTTGTGCTTCTTGTGCCTCTTTGTGGCTTTGTTTCAGGATCGCGCCTCTTTCACGATCCGCACAAACTCGCACGCGCGCTCGGTGATCAGTTTCTGTTGACCTTCACGTATCGCTTTCAGATCGACTAGATCCGCACCGACACCCAACGCGCTCGCGCCGGCTTGATGAAATCAGCCGCTGTCTTGAGTGACACGCCGCCGGTCGGAATAAGCTCGATCTGCGGCAACGGCGCTTTCAACGCCTTCAAGTAACTCGCACCGCCAAGGGCGCCCGCCGGAAACACCTTCACAAAATCAGCACCGGCAGTCCATGCCTGGACCACCTCCGTCGGCGTCAAGGCGCCCGGCATCACCGCAATGCCTTCGGCGCGACAAACCTGAATCGTTTCGAAATTGAGCGCGGGGCTCACGATGAAACGCGCGCCCGCGCGAATACACGCACGCGCCGTCTCGCCGTCGAGCACAGTGCCCGCGCCAACCAGCGCTTCACTGCCATAGCGCGCCGACACTTCTTCGATTACGCCCACTGCTCCCGGAACCGTCATCGTGATCTCGAGAATCGAAATACCGCCTTCGCGAATCGCGTCAATCGCCAGCATCGCTTCTGCCGCAGACTGCGCGCGTACGACCGGAATGACGCCAACGTCGCGAATAGTTTGAATGACTTCAGCTTTACTCATCTCAACGATCGACTCGCGCCGTGCCGCCTTTCATAACTTTCTCGACTTCCGCCAACGTCGCCATCGTCGTGTCGCCCGGCGTCGTCATCGCCAGCGCGCCATGAGCCGCGCCACACTCGACCGCCCATTGCAAACCCTTCGCGGCCAGCAATCCGTAGATCAGTCCGCTCGCAAATGAGTCACCGCCGCCGACGCGATCGAAGATCTCGAGGTTCTCGCGCACGGGCGCCTCGAAGAGCTCGCCGTTCGCGTAACAAACCGCGCCCCAATCGTTGATCGTGGCCGTCTTCGCGTTGCGCAGAGTGGTTGCGACGATCTGGAAGTTTGGAAAATCAGTCACCGCCTTCTCGATCATGCTGCGAAAGTTCTGTACGTCGATCTTCGAGTGCTGTTCGTCGAGTCCGTCAACTTCGAAACCAAGCGCGGCGGTGAAGTCCTCTTCGTTGCCAATCATCACGTCGACGAGTGGCGCCAGCTCGCGGTTGACGGCAATCGCTCGTTCGCGGCCGCCGATCGAACGCCACAACGAGTCGCGATAATTGAGATCGTAAGAAACGACGGTGCCGTGCTTCTTCGCCGCTTCCATCGCTTCACGCGCGACCGCCGGCGTTGTCTCCGACAGCGCACAAAAAATTCCGCCCGTGTGAAACCAACGTGCGCCCTCGTGCGCGAAGATCTGTTCCCAATCGATGTCGCCAGGCTGGAGTTGCGAGACCGCGGTGTGGCCGCGATCGGAACAACCTGCCGCCGCGCGCACGCCAAAACCGCGTTCGGTAAAGTTTAAGCCGTTGCGCACCGTCCGCCCGACGCCGTCAAACTTGACCCACTTCACGTGCGACTGGTCCACACCGCCCTGGTAGATCAAATCCTCAAGCAAACGGCCCACTGCATTGTCGGCAAACGCCGTCACCAACGCCGCATCCAGTCCGAAACATCGTTTCAACCCGCGCGCAACATTGTATTCGCCGCCGCCTTCCCAAACCTGAAAGCTGCGCGTCGTGTGAACGCGCCCGACGCCCGGATCAAGACGCAGCATCACTTCGCCGAGCGAAACGATGTCCCAGCGACACTGCTGCTTGTTCTTTATATTTAAGGTCACGCTGCTGCTTCTGCTTTCGGACGGTTCAGCACCAGGCCGGCCAGCACACCGACCGCGGCGCCGATTCCTCCGGCAATCATCATGTATTCAAACTGCACGCCGCCCGGAACCTTCATCAACAGACTCAAGCACCAACCGACAAATGAACCAAAAACAAGACCCATGAAACCAAAGCCGATAAACGTGCCCGCGGAAAACGTTCGCGGTGCGCCGCGTTCGACGTCGTCAACCGGCGTGAGTTGGGGCGTCAAAAGGTGAATTATCCCGAGCGCCAATAGATATAAAGTGCCTGCGATCGTGAACACGATCGAGTAGTTTTGTCCCGTTGTCTCGAGAATATAACCAGTGGCCACGGCCATCGTTGCTCCGCCCAGTGCGCCAGCCATGCCGCCAATGCCGACGACGGAACCAACCGCGCGACGGGGAAACATGTCCGACGTAGTCGTGAACAGATTACACGACCAACCCTGGTGCGCAGCGGCAGCCAATCCGATCAGCAGCGCGGCCACCCACAGGTTCTGCACGTTCGACGCGAAAATAATCGGCGTCACCGCAAGCGCGCAAATGAGCATCGCCGTCTTGCGCGCGCGATTGATGGTCCAACCGCGTTTGATGAACGTCGAGGAGAGCCAACCGCCGCCCACGCTGCCCACGTCGGCAATCAGGTAAATGACAATCAACGGTCCGGTACTTCCGATCAGATCCATTTTGTGATGTTCGCGGAAGAAACTGGGGATCCAGTAAAGATAAAACCACCAGACCGGATCGGTCAGATACTTGCCGATGGCAAACGCCGACGTTTCGCGATGCGGAATCAAACGCACCCACGGGATTTTTTCAGCCGGCGCATCCGGAGGATCGCTCTGAATGTGGGCCAGTTCCGCGGCAGAGACCTGCGGATGCTCTTCCGGACGGCGATACAGCGGCAGCCAGAACAGCAACCACACGAAACCGATCGCGCCGGTGAGCACGAATGCCCAGCGCCAGCCGAGATGCAGCGCGATCCACGGCACAGTCAACGGCGCGACGATCGCACCAACGTTCGAACCGGCGTTGAAGATGCCCGTGGCGAGCGCGCGTTCCTTCTTGGGAAACCACTCGGCAGTCGTTTTGATTGCAGCGGGAAAGTTGCCCGCTTCGCCGATGCCGAGCGCAGCGCGCGCGACGCCAAAACCAAACGGCGTGTGTGCGAGCGCGTGGGCCATGGCTGCCAGACTCCACCAGATGATGGCGACCGCGTAACCGATGCGCGTGCCGATACGGTCCATCATGCGGCCGGCGAGTAACAGTCCAAACGCGTAGGCAGCATTGAAAGCAGCGACGATGTTTCCGTAGTCAACTTCGGACCAGCCGATGGCGATCTTCAGGTCTTTCGCGAGCAGACCGAGTACCTGGCGGTCGACGTAGTTGACGGTGGTGGCGAAGAACAACAGGGCGCAGATCACCCAGCGGTAACGGCCGACGCGCTGGCCCAAAGTCTCGACTGCCGGAGCGACAGCGGTTGCCGTTGTGGTGGAACCAGCCGCCGGTTTGGAGATCGCCGCCGCACTG
>DASUOZ010000259.1:0-11764 GCA_036276375.1 Pyrinomonadaceae bacterium
GGAAAAGAAACGCATCCGGATTGATCCGGATCGACTGATCTTTTCCTTTCGCGGAACGCAGGATCAGTTGCCCGTCGCTTGCGGGTCGCGCGTTCGCTTTTTGCAAACGCAAAAGATCGCGAGCTTCGAGAATGCGCGCCACGGCGTGCAACACACGCGCACGCGACAGCGGCACGCGCGGTCTCAGCGTAGCGTCGGGGTAGGCCGACAAGTAACCGTCGCGCAGCAACATTGCCAGGTCGGCACGATTCTGCTGCGGCACGTCCTGGGCATCGCGGACCGCGAGTAAGTAGTCAGCGTCGGCATTGTTGAGCAACGTCGCCGGGCCGCCATCGCCAAACACCGCGTTTACGAGCGCGCTGGCAAAAGCGGGCGGACGGTTTACGTCGTCACCGGTCGCGGGCATTGTTTGGCGCGCCACGCGCGCGACGTTGGCAATCCAGTTACGCACTTCGGAAGCAGACGCTTCCGCGGCGAGCCACGAGTCTGACACGCGTTCCTGCAACGTGCCGAAGTTTTGCGTCAGCAGGAGACTGATGTCGCGAACGAGCGCGACGTGTTCGTCCTGCTGCAGCTCGGCCGGTGTGCGCGTCGTGCGAATCACGAAGCGATCGAAAGCAGCGTGACCTTCGGCGGCGCATTCGCGTCCGCGCAAGTAAGGCATCGCCTGGTTGAAGATGTTTTCCGAGTTTTCGGTGCGACCGCCGCAGGTCGACGTGTAGAGCGCGTTGATTGGTTCGCCGGCGAAAGTCGCGATGATGCCGCGTGTTTCGTCGACGGCGCGCGTCGAGATCGGGTTTTCGGAAGTTAGACCACGATAGACCTGCGAACGTGTCGTGGGCAGGATGTCGAAACCCTGGGCCATAAACTGGCCGCGGTTCTTAAGGGCGTAGGTGCGAGCGGCGATTGCCTGTGCTTTTTGAGCTTCGATCGCGGGATAGCCGCCCGGCGAGAGCTCGTTTGCCACGACGCCGCGAACGTAGTCTTCAAGACCGAGCTCGTTTACGACCGTCAGCGTGCCGCGCAGGTTTGTAAACACTTCAATGCGACCGCGGTATGGTCGATCGTTGAAACGCACTGGAGCTTTCTGTTCATCATCGGTGGCAAACACGACCGGTGCGCTTGAACGGAACATCGGACCAGTGTTGCCCGAAGCGACGACTTCGCGCGACGGCACAGTCGGACGAGCGGTCAGTCGAACATTTCCACTTGTGCGTGTTGACGGCGACGAATCGGCAACCGAATCTGTGTTGGGTGGTGGGCCTTGTACGCTCGCATCGTATCCCGCTGCTTCGAGTCGCGCGCGGAGCTCCTCGGCCTCTTCGGCCGGATGTTTTGAGCCGACAACCACGCCCCAAGTCTTCGTCTCGGTATCGAAAGCCGAGTGCCCGTCCTTACCGGTCAGTTTTTCGATTTCATCTTCGACGTCTTCAGCTTCGTCGCGTGTGGCTGCGCCGGCGACGATGACCTTGAACATGGCGTCGTCGTTGGTCGCGGGTAGTGGCGACAACAAACGCGCATCAACGCGAACTTGCGACGTGTCGAGCGCGAGCATTGTTGAGCCGCCGCCGCTGGCGTTCATCAGGTGACCGTTGGTTGAAATCACAGCGGAGCGCACGTCGGTTGTTAGTGCGACACGGATTTTTGGTTCCGGACCGGTGGTCACGGTGAGATTAGGCGCCGCAATGATCGGAGTTGGCGCGACAGGTTGGGGCCACGCCGGTTGCGTTCGGCGCGGTCGCGTTTCAAGCGGTGTTTGCTGTTGCGCGAGTGCGAGTATCGGGGAGAGGAATAACGCCTGCGCCAGCAGTATTGTGATCAGTGTCCGGGCGAGGGAACTGCGCATTTGTTGATCCTTAGCGGCGTAATTATTGGGAGGGGCGTACCGCTCGCCGCATGGTACTACAAATAGCCAACGCTTTCAGCGTTAGTTTTAATTTGGGGTTGTTAACCCAGGGTTGAAGCCTCAAGAGTCGGATTTATAGTCGCAAAGAGGCACAAAAGGCACAAGTCTGTTAGCAAAACCTTTGTGCTTCTTGTGCTTCTTTGTGGCAGATATACTTTCGAGGCAAAGCTACAGAACAGTAGAGAGAGAGAGAGATAAACGCTGAAAGCGTTGGCTAACAAGAGACATTCTTCCCACAAACCCCGCGGATGTGGTATAGACGGACACACCCCCGGTCACCCAAACGATGACGGCAGGAGCTTTTCAGTCTGTCCAGCGAATCAGGAGGCACCCGAGCCCCCATGAGGAAGACTACTTCCAAAAGCCTACCGTTGCGCTTATTGTTGCGCTTCCCGTTGGTCACCGCGGTCTGTGTCACGCTCGCGCTGCCGGCGTTGAGTTGTCTTCCTAAACCACCCGCCGAAGGCGGCGACATAACCATCACTCTCTACGGCTTTTCGATCATGAAAGAGTCGCTCGAGAACGCTATCGTTCCCGGTTTTACACACAAGTGGAAACAGCAACACGGCCAGGAAGTGCGCTTTCAATCCTCGTACGCCGGCTCCGAAACCATTACGAACCAGATCCTGCGCGGCGCACCCGCTGACGTCGCGATTCTGTCGATCGAACGCGACGCCGACCGATTGAAGCAAGACGGCTTTGTCACTTCCGACTGGCATTCTTATCCAGCGAAAGGAATCGTCAACAAGACACCGTTCATCATCGTCGTACGCAAAGGTAACCCCAAACACATTCGCGACTTCTCCGACCTCGCGGCGCCGGGCGTACGCTTGATTCACCCGGATCCAATCAGCTCGGGCGGCGCGCAGTGGTCCATACTCGCCATCTACGGTTCAGAGCTGAAGAAATCCGAGACGGAATCAGGCCAACAAGACACAACGCGCGCCGTAAGAACGCTGCAAGCGATCTGGAGAAACGTGATCTCAACGCCCGGTTCAGCACGCGAAGCACGCACCACGTTCGAGCTCGGCAACGGCGACGCGTTGGTCACTTACGAGCTGGACGCGCTCCTGATGAAAGAAGCGAACGCGCAAATCGAGATTGTTGTGCCGCAGGCGACTATCTTCAGTGAACACCCGGCTGTCGTCATCGACAAAAATGTGACCGGAAACAAGCGTCAGGTGATCGACGCGTTCATGCAGTATCTCTGGAGTGACGAAGCGCAACACGCGTTCGTGAAGTACCACTTCTACGCCGTGACAAGCGATGCCTTCAACCAGGCGAACCCGGAATTCGCGCATATCGAGATGCCGTTCACGATCGAGTACTTCGGCAACTGGGACAGAGCATATGTCGACGTGATTGAAAAGGTGTTTCGCGACCAGGTGCAACGAAAGTGAAGGCAGGATTTAAGACAAGAACGAGTATGGCGGGCTCAACGATTTGAGTACGGTAGCGTCAACAGTATGAGTACGGCAGTGTCAGCAATGCGACACGTACGCGGGTTCGACGTAGTTCGTCCGCTCAGCATCGGCATGCTTATCTTCATGATGCTGCCGCTGGTATTTCTGCCGCTCGCCTCGATCTTTATTTTCGGCACCAGCAACGGTCTCGACAAATTCTGGGCGGCGCTCATGGCGCCCGAAGCAATCTTCGCCCTGAAACTCTCCATGGCTACCAGTTTCTGGGCCACCGTCTTCAACGTCATCTTCGGACTGTTCGCTGCCTACGTCCTCTCGCGTTACAACTTCTGGGGCCGCAACGCCCTCATCGTCACGATCTCGCTGCCGACCGCGATCCCCACCGCCGTCGCCGGTTTCGCGCTGCTGTTGCTTTGGGGACCGTACGGCACGCTCGGCCGGCTGCTGCAACCGCACGGCATCCAGATGATGTTCACTGCCGGCGCGATCATCCTCGCCAATATCTTCGTTACATTTCCGCTCGCTTTCGGCGTGATCAAACCGGTCTTCGACACGATGAGCCGTTCGCTCGAAGAAGTGTCCGCGACGATCGGCGCGACGCGCTGGCAGACGTTCTGGCACGTAACGCTGCCGTCGCTGCGGGGCGCGATCGTTTCCGGCGCGCTGCTGACGTTTGCGCGCGCGGTCGGTGAGTTTGGTTCGACGATTCTCGTTTCCGGAAACCTGGCCGGCAAAACACAAACGGCGCCGCTGTACATTTTCGCGAAGTTCAACGAAGGACAGATCGAAGCCGCGAACGCGATCGCGATCGTGCTCGCTCTCTTTTCGTTTCTAATCTTCAGCGTGCTGTTCTTCGCGCGCGATTGGCTCGACGTCGATTAAGCAATGGCGAAAGCAAAGGAAATATTGGTCCAAAAACCACCGGAATCGCGACCGCTTGCAAACCCGGCGCCGGCCGTCGCGAGTGTGGCCGGTCTCCGCAAACACTTCGGCAAGACGAGTGTCCTGGAAGATATCAGTTTCGACGTCGCTGAGGGCGAAGTGGTCGTTTTGCTCGGCGCATCCGGCAGCGGCAAGACCACGATCCTGCGAATCATTGCGGGACTGGAGATGCCGTTGAATGGAAGAGTGATCCTGCACGGCAAGGACGTTACCGATCTGCCGGCGCGCGAGCGTGGCGTGGGAGTCATCTTTCAGAACTACGCTTTGTTTCCGAAGATGACGGTCGAAAAGAATGTCGGTTACGGCTTGCGCATTCGCAAACGGCGCCGCAAAGAGATTCGCGAGACGGTGAACGAATTGCTGGCGCTGGTCCAACTCGAAGAGCATCGCAAGAAATACCCGTCGCAGCTTTCCGGCGGCCAGCAACAACGCGTGGCGATCGCGCGCACGCTTGCTTACAAACCCGAAGTGTTGTTGTTTGATGAGCCGTTCGGCGCGCTCGACACGCAAACGCGCTCGCACCTGCGGCGAGAGATTAGGGCGTTGCTGAGGAAGGTCAAAGTGCCCGCGATCTTCATCACGCACGATCAGGAAGAGGCGCTCGAGCTGGGCGATCGTGTCGCGGTGCTAAACCAGGGACATATCGAACAAATCGGGACGCCGTTTGAGATCTACAACCATCCGGCGACGGAGTACGTGGCCACTTTTCTCGGCGCCGCAAATATTCTGGAGGTCACGGTCAGGAAAGACTTTCTCGAAGTGGGACCAGCGAAGGTTTTCGCGTCGTTGGACGCGTCGAAGTTTCACGAGGGCGACTGCGTGAAGATCGTCTTCCGTCCGGAAGATGTCGTGTTGAGCCGAAGCGAACTCCCGCGGCCGGGACTGACAAAGATTTCGCGCGCACTGATCGAGGAGCTAACTTTCGTCGGAGCATTCGAACGCATTCGTTTGCGTTTGGATCTTGGAGGCGAAGAGTGTCGCCGTGATGAGAGTCCGTATTTTCTCACCACGGAAACGCCGGAACGGCAGACAACGAAAGCCATCATCGCCACGCGACCAAAACCGGAAGCAAGTGCGACGAGATTGCAGGTGGGCGACCGAGTGGTCGTGGCAATTACTTCGTTCACGGTCCTGGAGCCTCGGTGATAGCGAGACTGTGAAATCCGCGCCGCACGGCGTTGATGTTTGCGAACGGCAACTCGCGCGCGTGCGTGCGATTGGTGAGCAAAATAAAGACTCGCGCGTGTTCGGCGTCGATCCAGAGCGATGTGCCGGTGAAGCCGTTGTGCCCAAAGCTGTCGGGCGGGAGTTCGTTTCCGGCAGTTGAATCTTTGGTCGCGGCGAGTTGCCACGCGAGCGAACGCGCCTCTTCCAAACCTTCCGTCATGTTCCGGCGAAATAGTTTGCACGTTTCCGCGGTGAGCAGATGGCTGAATCCGGGGATGAATTGCTGGGCCAACTGAAACACCTCACGCGCGGTCGAGAAGAGACCGGCATGACCTGCGGCGCCGCCGAGGAAATACGCGTTGCCGTCGTGCACCTCGCCCCAGATCAAACGCTGCCGTGAATTCGGATAGTCGCCGCTGCCCGTTTCGATGCACATGTTCTTCTCGTACGCGTTTCCCGTTTCACAGGCTGCGATTCCGGTTTGCAACGCGATTTCGGGATTGAAGAAGGTGTGTGTGAGATGCAACGGCTCGAAGATCTCGTGTTGGGCCATGTTAGCCAGACGCTGGCCCGTCATACGTTCGAGCAGAATGCCGAGCGCGATGAAACCGAGATCGCTGTAGACCACTCGCGTGCCCGGTTTGTATTCCAGGTCGAGATTAGCAATCGCGCCGGCGGCGCGTTCGCACTCGTCTTCCGCGAGAATGTAGAGCGGCCGCCACGCCGGGAGGCCGGACGTGTGCGTCAACAGTTCGCGCACGGTGATCATCTGTTTGTCCGTACGCTCGAATTCCGGGAGGTAATGTGAAACGGAGCTGTCGAGCGTCAGTTCGCCCAGCTCGATACGCCGCGCGCAGAGCATGCCGGTGACTAAAGGCTTCGTGAGCGAGGCGAGGTCGTAGATCGTGTCCAGCTTATTGGCGATGCGGTACGGTTGGACCACTGAATGGCCCAGCGCATCCGTGAAGATAATCTGGTCGCCTTCACCGACGAGGTAGACTGCTGAGGGAAACTCGCCCGAGTTGATGTGTTCGGTGAGGAAAGCCGAAAGTTTTTCGTTGCGCGTGACCATTGTTCTGTTTCGAGCTAGAAAGCAATCCATCCACAGATTACACAGACAAGACTCTGCGTAATCTGTGGATTGCAGCTCTTCATTGCACGTTTGCGCTGAGCTCGCTCACGCCGGGATGCTCAGCATGTTCGCGAATCCGCTCTAAAGTGCGTAACGCCAGGCTCAGCGCGTTGCGGCCTTCGGAACCCGAGACCGCCGGCGGCAAGCCGTTCTCGGCGGAATCCAGAAACGAAACGATCTCCGCACGCAACGGCTCAACGTCGACCACGTCGAGATGTTTGATGTGCACGCCGGGCCACGAACCGCTCGCACTCGGCGGCGACAAGCTGCTCACCGAAGCCCGCTTCGTTGTGTAATCAATTGCGACGTAATCGTGCGGTTGGAAGAAACGCATCTTGCGAATCTTCTCGGTGCCGACGCGCGAAGCAGTGATGTTCGCCACCGCGCCCGAAGAAAACTCGAGCCGCGCGTTGGCGGCGTCGACCTTGTTGGTCAGAATCGCGATGCCCACGGCATGAATGTTCGTGACTTCCACTTCCTCACCCACAAGCCACTGCACGATGTCGAGATCGTGAATCATCAGATCGAGCACGACGTCGATATCGAGCGAGCGCGCGGTGAATTGTCCGACGCGATGAATCTCGAAATAGACGGGTTTTTTCACGTGCGGCCGCAATGCCACCATCGCCGGGTTGAAGCGTTCGAGATGGCCCACCTGAAGCAACGCCTTGCCTTTTTCAGCGCCGGCGATCATGCGATCGGCTTCCTCGAGCGTGCGTGAGATCGGTTTCTCCACCAGTACGTGAATACCGTTTTCGAGTAGCCCGCACGCGATTTCCGCGTGCGCTTCGGTTGGGACGGCGAGGCTCACCGCGTCGACGCGCCCGATCAGCTCGCGCCAGTCAGTGGTCCACTCGGTCTTTCTTTCGTCGCTGACGTTGCGGGCCGTTTCTTCGTTGAGATCGCAGATGGCGACAAACTGCGAGCTTCCTTCGGCGGCGAGTGCACCGTGAATGCGCGCGTGCTGGCGGCCGAGACTGCCGGCGCCGATGACTGCTGTACGTAATGACATGGTTTAGGTAATTTAGCCGGACGCGCGCGTGCGCTAATCCGAATCGGAGCCGAATATACTTGCAACCTTCTGCGCTTGCCAAGCGACTCTACATTCTCCTGTTTATCGTCGTCATTGTCTTTTACTTTTACGGTCTTGGTAGTTTGCCGCTGCTCGGTCCGGACGAGCCGCGTTATGCGCAAGTGGCGCGCGAGATGTTTCTGCGCGGTGATCCGATCACACCGACGCTTGGCGGTCACACCTGGTTTGAAAAGCCGGCGCTGCTTTACTGGATGATCACGGCGTCGTTCGGGATCTTTGGTGTGAGTGAATGGAGTGCGCGGTTGGGACCGGCGGTTTGTGGTCTGTTGACGATTGCGGCAGTTTGGTACGTGGCGCGCGCGGTCGAGCGCAGGTCGGAAGAGGCGCGAGATTTTAGTTTTTGGGCCGTGCTGGTGGCGGCCGGCTCGCTGGGGTTGATCGTGTTTGCGCGGGCGGCGAGTTTCGACATTGTGGTGACGATGACGACCACGTGGGCACTCGCGTTTTTTGCGGTTTTTGAGTTAACACTGCGCCGTCGCGTTTCGTTGTTGTCAGGTTTTTATGTGTTTGTTGGTCTGTCACTCCTCGCAAAAGGGCTCGTCGGAGTAGTGATTCCCTTCGGCGTGGTGGGTGTTTATTACGTGTTGCGACGCGAGTGGCCCACGCGGCGCGTTTGGTTGAGTTTGCTTTGGGGAATTCCGCTCGCGGTGGCCGCGTCAGCGATTTGGTATGGACCGGTGATCGCGCGGCACGGCTGGTCGTTCGTCGACGAGTTTTTTATCCAGCATCATTTCGCGCGCTACGTTTCCAACAAGTATCACCACCCGCAGCCGATCTACTTTTATCCCGCGATCATTCTGATGCTGGCGTTGCCGTGGACGGCGTTTCTCGTGGAGGCGTTGGCTAAGGTTCGCAGGTGGGCGTGGCGCGGTGACGACAGCTTGAGCATCTTGCGTGTTTTCGCGCTGGCGTGGCTGGCAATGCCGATCGTGTTCTTCTCGTTCTCGGGATCGAAACTGCCCGGATACATACTGCCGGCGTTGCCCGCCGCTGCGTTCCTCGTCGCCGATCGATTTATGGACTCGATCTCGAAGTGGTCGCTTCTCGCAACGGCCGTGATTTGTCTGGCGCTGGCAACGGGCGGATTTGTTTTCGCCATTCAGTCGCGGGAGATCTCGATCGGGTGCGCCACGATGATCGCCGTGCCGCTCGTCGCTGCCGCGGTCGCTTCACTCGCCCGGCCAAACGAACAGCGGATCGCGCCGGCGCTTATCTGCGGCTCCATGTTCGTGCTCGTGATGATCGTGTCGATCTGTGCGGCGCCGCCGGTCGGCCGGCGCGAGTCGGTCAGAGACCTGTTACAACTCGCCGCTGAACACGGTTATGGAAACGCGCCGGTCCTCGCCCAGCGCAGCGACGATCGCTCGGCGCAGTTCTACGCACACGACCGCGTCGTTTACAACGCTGACGGAGAGCCAATGACTTTCGACGAGGTCACGCTGGAACAGGCGCGCACTTTCGGAAAACAGATCGTTGTTTTTATTTCGCTGGAATACGCGGACCAGATCAAAGGCTCGCCGAGCTTTGAATTTCTTGGAGATAACGGACGGCTCGCAGTGTTCGGGTGGAAACCTTAACGAAGGTTGCGGTCGAAGAAGTCGATGACGATGCGATCGTAGGCTTCGCCCTGTTCTCCGGTCGCCGAAGGCAAACTGAAACCACTCAACGGCAGATCTGTGCGCGTCTCGACGTTGGTTGGAACCGGAAAACAATTTTGCAGCGACGCGGTCGCATCCTTCCATGGGCCGGCGTCCCTGCCTGAAAGCAGCAGCACGCGCGCTTCGCTGATCGTCCGCGCGAGGTCGCAGGCAGGCATGCCTTCGTACGCGCCAAGCAAGTAAGCCTTCATTGACGTGCGCGAGAGATACAGCACGAAACTATTGTCGATCCCGATGCAGTTTTGGACGGCGCTGTTTAATAACGCGTCCGGCGACGACGCAACCGAATCCAGCACCAGCACTTTGATTTGCGCCTCACGACTCGTCGCTTTCAACGCGCTGTAGGCGCCGAGCTCCACGCCGTAAATGCCGAACATGTCGCCCACCAGTTTCTTTCGATTTTCTGATTGCAACGTGCGGAGAAACGCGAGCGACGCGAGTACGTCGTCTGCTTCACGGGCGCCGAGTGAGCTCCACTTTACGAGCGGCGTCTCACCGTGACCGCGGAGATCGGGCCAGAGAATCGTGAAGTTTGTGGTCTCATTGATCTTGACGCCGAGATTGAACAGCCACGAACGATCGCCGCCGTAACGATGCAGCAGAATCACCGCCGGCGCGCCTTCAGCGCCTTGCAATAACCAGCCGCGGCTCTGGCGGCCGTCCTTAGTGGTCCACGTTTCGTCAGTGACTTTGATGGCGCGTCCGCTGATTTGTGAGAACGCCTGCGGCGTGACTACGTAAGGCCGTTTCGCCGGACGCGAGACACAATAAACGACGTATGAGAAAAAACCGACGACTGCCAGCCCAATAACCAGCACTATTGGCAGTAAAGACTTGAGGAGCCTTTTACCAAATCTTCTTCGGGGTGGCATCAGCGTCGCTCTCGCACGGGGCTCACTGCATCATAGTCGTCAGGCGTGTTGATGTTAACAAAAAACTTTTCCGCCTGAACGAGATTCGTTAATTCACTAAATGGAACCCAACGGGTGTTGACGAGGTCTAATAGATCGAGCGGCCGCCGCTTCCCGCCTTCGATCAGTTCGGTGGCCCGTTGCCGGCACGGTTCAATACGGTAAAGGGAGGATAACGGTTGCGGTCGACCGTCGGGCTGCAAAGGTACCACGGCATCGTAGCCGTGGCGCAACGAAGCGAGATAGTTGAAAAGGTCAGCAGTAACAAAAGGCAGGTCGCAGGCGACAACAATGGCCCACTCGGTGCGGCAGGCAGCAAGGGCGGCGTGCAGTCCGCCGAGCGCGCCCCACGCGGGGTAAATATCCGGCGCCACGGCATACCTCGAGTTTGTCTCACGTGACCCGACCAGCGTGACCGAGCCGGCAATCTCGAGCAGCGCCTCGGCGATTCGATCCGTAAACGTCCGGTTTTCCAGCGTGAGCTGCGACTTATCACGACCCATTCGGCGCGATTGGCCGCCGGCGAGGATAAACGCTTCAAGCTGTGAAATTTTTCTCTGCAAGCTGCCATCCATCTTATCTTGACCGGCTTCTAAGACGAAGTTTATAGTCCTAAACGATGAACAGATTTGCCCTCATTTTCAGCGCAATACTTATCCTGGCGTTGGCGTCTGTGGTTGTGGCCCAGAAGGCCGTCACCGCGCCTAAGGCACCCTCGCAAAATGCACCGGAACTCTTCGCATTGGAAGATATTCGTCCGGGCATGAAGGGCGTCGCGCGGACAGTCTTCAGTGGCAGTGATACAGAGGAGTTCGGCGTCGAGATTCTCGGCGTGCTGCCGGGATTTCCCGGGCCGCGCCAATCAGCCATCATCGGGAAGTTGAGCGGCCCGAATGTCGATCGGACCGGCGTTTTCGCAGGCATGTCTGGTTCACCGGTTTACATCGACGGCAAGATCGTAGGCGCTATTGCTTTCAGTTTTCCGTTTTCGAAAGAACCCATCGCCGGCATCACACCCATCAAGCAGATGATCGATCTCTTCAACAAGGGATCGGAAGAGAATCAAAAACCGAAGGAGCCGCGCGCGGTTTCATTTGCCCAGCTCGCTTCGGTCGAGTGGAAGCCAAACCTGCCGAAACCCGCGATTACGGGTGCGCCGTTCCTGGCGCCTGTTTCGGCGGGTTCGCCGTTGATGCCTTTGTTGGGCCAACAAATGGCGCCGATTGCGACGCCGCTGGTGTTTGGCGGTATCACCCAGGAATCGTTGTCGATGTTTGCGCCGCAGTTACTGGCGAATGGACTGCTGCCGGTCTCGGGCGCCGGTGGTTCCGCGGCGATCACGCCGCTCGCGGAAGTGAACGCAAACACCTTTCCGCCGGGAAGTTCGATCAGCGTGCAGTTGGTGCGCGGTGATTACTCGCTTGCGGCCGCCGGCACAGTGACGATGCGCGACGGCGATCGAATTTATGCTTTTGGTCACCCGTTCTTGAGTCTTGGCGCGTCGGACATGCCGATGACGGAGTCGTCCGTTGTG
>DASUOZ010000260.1:0-6244 GCA_036276375.1 Pyrinomonadaceae bacterium
CGTGAAATCGCCGCTCATGAAGTGGGCCACACCCTGGGACTCCGTCACAACTTCCGCGCCAGCACGATTCACAGTTTCGAGCAGGCGCAGGACGCGGGCGTCACCGCGCGCGACGGGCTCACCGGTTCCGTGATGGATTACATTCCCACCAACATCGCGGCCCGCGGCGGCAAGCAGGGCGAATACCACCAATCGACGCTCGGCCCGTACGACTATTGGGCGATCGAATACGCTTACAAGCCGATCGACTCTCCAACCGTCGAAGGCGAGCAAGCCGAGTTGCGCAAGATCGCTTCTCGAGCCGCCGAACCACAACTGGCGTACGACACCGATGAAGATGCGGGTTTTGGTCCAGGACTCGACATGGACCCGGTCGTGAACCGGTTCGATCTGGGCACCGACCCGCTGAAGTACTACTCGCATCGCGTCGGTCTCGCCCGGGAAGTCTTCAACAACATGGAGCAACGACTGGAGAGACCTGGCGAGGGCTATCAGGTGTTGAGGCGCAGCTTCAATTCAGCTCTGGGCCAAACGGCCAACTCCCTGTTCCTGGCTTCGAAGTACATCGGCGGTATGTACCACTACCGCAGCCACGTCGGCGACCCGGGCAATCGTTTACCATTTGAGCCGGTGCCGGCAGACAAGCAAAAACAGGCGTTGGCGCTGCTGCGCGACAACCTGTTTGCGCCCACTGCTTTTCAATTCAAGCCGCAACTGCTGAACAAGTTGGAAAACGAGCGGTTTATCAATTTCAGCAACTTCACGCCGTCGCGGCAGGACGTGCCGATTCACCAGGTGGTCTTGAGCCTGCAACGGCAAGTACTGGATCGAATTTTCCTGCCGACAGTTTTGAGTCGAATTCAGGATTCGGAATTGAGAGTGACGGCGCCAGCACAGCCGTTTACCCTCGGTTTGCTCTTTACGGAAGTCCAGGACTCGATCTGGGCGGAAACAAAGACTCAGGCCGCGTCGGTAAACATCAATAGTTACCGTCGCTCGTTGCAACGCGAACACCTGCGCAAGATGATCGGTATGGTATTGCGCGACGCCGCCGTACCGGAAGACGCACGCACGATGGCGCGTCAGAGTCTGGTCTCGCTTCGTGGTCAGTTGCAGCGGACTGTCGCCAGGCCGGGATTGTCGACGTCGCTTGAAGTTCGGGCGCATTTGAATGAATCGATCGCCCGTATCGATGAGGCGTTGAAAGCCGGCATGCAACGGACGGCTTTCTAAGTAACAAAAGGAAACTCTCATCAGCGGCTTTGTCGCCGGATCCTCGTGAAACTCACGACCGGCGGCGAAGCCGTTTCACTGTTCGTCGATTTCCTGATCGCCCTGGTAAGAACCTCGCTTTTCGAGCGGCGTCGTAAGCGGCAGGATCCACGGCGTCGGCAACAAGCTCAGCTGTTCTTTAGTGAGGTCTACGTTCGGATCGATCAGCAATTGTGGTTGGCGACCGTTAAGCGACACCATGAGCTGGGCCCGCACTTCGACATTCTCATAACCCTCACGCCGCTTCTCCTCGGCGAGATGATGGGCGAAGAGCAGGACCAGGTCTGGCTTGGTAATCACCTTCGTCAATTGATGTCTTTCGAGATAATCCTGCGGCTCGATGGTCCAGGTTTGTCCACTCTCGGGATGCGTAACATTAAAAACTCCCTCGCCGCCCTTTGTGCGCAGCTTCATATGCCATGCAAAATTATGTCCTTCTTCGGTCCAACTAACGTTGCCCGGATAAACGTAGTGGCGCAGCGGCACAACAAGCTGGACAAACAGGTAGGCGGCCAACAGTCCGGCAACGATTTTTTGCGGAGTGGATAAGGAAGGAACACTGGTTCTTCTCTCCACCACGGCTTCAGATTTCGCGGCTGCCGGCGCCTCGTTCGGAAACTCTTCTCCCGGCGACATAAACGCGCGCGCAAAACGTCGGCTCAGGTCTGGAGGAAAGTAAATCAATAGCGCGCCCAGCATCAGCCACGGGAAAATCCCGATATCGAATATCAACGCGTTGATGAGGTTGAATAAAACTGCCGCTCCAAACGCGAACAGACGCGTGCTCCGCCACAGCAGTAACGGCACCACCAACAGATCCAACAGCAACCCGCCGAAAGTGAACCCGTAAACCAACCAGTCTGCCGCGAAGATGTGGCCGAACCCCGGCACTTTGGTGAACGGATTCAACCAGATGCGCATCGGCTCGCCGCCGTGTATCCAGTCGCTGTTGAGTTTGGCAATTCCGCCGTAGAAATAAGGAATGCCTACCTGCACTCGCAGCAACCACAACGTCCAGGCCGGAACTACGTCCGTCCGGATTTTCCGTCGCAGCAACGCGTCAACCGAAAAAGCCCTTTCGGCGGGAAGAAAACACATCAAAAAACTGATCAGACAGACCAGATAGAAGTGATTCAGGTAACGCGTTTGGTCCAACAGGAAAAAGTATGTGAAAGCAAGGAACAGGACGGGCGCGGCGAAGCGATAAAGGAATCCCACCATCAAACACGCGGCGGCGATACCGAGCACAAAGAAGTGAATGTACATCCCGCGGCCAGGCCAGGGCTGCACCCAACTGAATCCGTAGTAAGTGAAATTGATGCCCGGTTCAATGAAGTAGCGGGTGATCCAACCGCGCGTGAAGTAACGATAAACCTCCCAAACGAGGATGGCGCCGAAGACAATACGGAAGAAAACCAGGAACGAGATATCGACTGGTTCAAAAAGAGCGGCCCCGAGCCGTTGCAGCAGACTCGCTTTCACGCCCTCGGACGTCACACCCAAAGGCGCAGCGATCTGCACTTCTTGCGTGGGGACAGTTTGCATCGTTAAGCCGGGAACGGATTATACGTGCAACTCGCCGCACTCTCACGCCTTCACTCCGAAATTACCCGCGTGCTATGAATTCAAGCGGCGATCGACCTCGGCCCACACGGCCGCCAGCTCGTTTCCGTTCTCGCGGTAGATCTCCAGGCACGTTCCGGGTTTCATCTCCGAGTGCGGAAAGAGCTGAAGATGCGGGGGATCGAATGGATCGGTCCAGCGGCCGCCCCAAAACAATCCGGCAGCTTCACCTTCTTCGCCGATTGCCTTCTGAATGGCCTTGAAAGTCTGGCGGAATTCGATCGACGCATGCTGCGGGATACTGGTGAAAACGCGCCCCGAAATCACCGGATAGGAATCGATCGCCAGCCCGTAGTTGTGATTGCTGTGGCCGCCGCGCGCATTCGTAACGATACCCGTTCTGTGTACCGGATCGATGGGTACCCACGTTCCGTTCTTCAGCTTTCTACCTTTGCGAAAGAGTTCGTCCTGTTCCGCAAACGTGCGCAGCCCGTCGGTGATCAGGAAACTCATCTGGCGCGCCGAGAGACGTTCGGCGACTCGAAGAACTCTGTCGCGCAACGCGGGATGCACGTCTCGGAGTTTCCGCCGTTTATCGAAGTCAAACTGGCCCTCCTCCGGAACGCCGGTGACCTCTTCCATCTTCGCGAGCAGCGCGCGGCCGACTTTGCCGTCCATGCCGGGCTCGACCACGGCCTCGGTCCGCTGTTGAAACTCTGTGACGGCCGTTTCAGTGTTCGCGCCAAACTTCCGATCGACGTGAATTCCCAGTAACTCCTGAACATAGCTCACTGCATCTCCCTTGTGGCCCTTTTGCAGTACGGCGTTTCCCGCCTTTACGTCGGCCAACGAAGGCGCCGGCACATAAACAATCGGTTGAATCGCTGTGGTCGGAGTAGACATGTGTGTTTCCTTTCAGGGTGTTATCTCAACTCCTATGGAAATTCCGTCAAAAACGTTTCGGAGCGATCTCAGCCACCTACCCGCGCACTATAGGCCGCGAACTCAGAGTCGAGGTAAACTTCGCTAGCGTCCCAGTCCACGGAATCCCAAGACGCCTGACTACGAGCAACCGAGGGCGAGTCTTATGTCGAGAATTAGACTTTCACTATTAACTGCGGCGACTTGTCTGTGTCTTCTTCTCTTTTCCACGCTCACCTCCGGGCAAACCAAACCGGAAGCAAAACCCGACCCCAGCGGCGACGCGCAGGACGTCATCAAGTTTGACACGTCGCTGGTGCAAACCGACGTCATGGTGTTCGACAAGAATGGACGCTTCGCCGATGGTCTAAAGGCAGAGCAGTTTCAGTTGAAGATCAATAAGACCCAGCGGGAGATTTCCTTCTTCGAAATCATCAGGTCAGGCGGCATTACGCGGCAACGCGAGGAAACCGCGCAGGCAAATCCATCTTCCGAGCCAGAGCCCGTCAAGCCAC
Source organism: Pyrinomonadaceae bacterium (assembly GCA_036276375.1). Lineage (GTDB taxonomy): Bacteria > Acidobacteriota > Blastocatellia > Pyrinomonadales > Pyrinomonadaceae > PSRF01. Next base: position 4,272 of record DASUOZ010000260.1, read on the forward strand.
CTAAAACCGATTCCCAACGGCGCGCAGTCATCTTCTTCGTCGACGATCTGCATCTCGCGCCCGACAGTTTGGCCCGCACGCGAAAATCATTGCTCGACTTTATCGATCGCGGCATCCGCGAAGGAGATTTAGTCGCCATCACGTCGCCCAGCGGACAAATCGGATTTTTGCAACAGTTCACCGCCGACAGAGAAGCGCTGCGCTCAGCCGTTGCGCGTCTCAACTATCGCACAAACACCAAATCAGACATGCTGCAACCGCCGATGTCTGAGTACATCGCCATGAAGATTCGCGAAGGCGACGAACAGGCGTTGACTTACTACATCCAGGAGATTCAAAAGCAAGCCTGCACCAAAGCCGGTAACCAGACCATGTGCACGATTTCTCCGCAGGCTGCCAGACAACAAGTCAGGATGCGCGCACAGCAGATGGTGGTGGAGTCGGCGCCTGCAACCGACGACACGCTGCGACTGCTCGAAGGACTGATGCGTACTGCCGCTCAGATCCCCGGACGCAAACTCGTCTTTGTTATTTCCGACGGCTTCTATCTAACTGATGTCAAAACCGGCGCGATCGATCGAATCAAAAAAGTAACTGACGCAGCCGGCCGCGCGGGCGTAGTGATTTACACGCTCGATGCTCGCGGTATCATTAACGAGGGTGTCGACGTCACGAACAACCGGCCGATCAGCCCTGACGGCAAGTTGACCTTTGCGACGATCGGAGAAATCTCAGCGTCGCAGGACGGCCTCAACGCGCTGGCGAAAGACACGGGCGGCCAGGCATTTCGAAACACGAACCAACCGATGGCTAAATGGGTCGAGAAAGTCATCGACGAAACGTCCAACTACTACTTGCTCGCCTGGAAACCCGACACCGAAGAGCAGAAGCGAGGTAAGTTCAAGAATATCGAGATCAGCATCGTGGGCCGCCCTGATCTCACGGTGCGTGTTCGCAGCAGCTACTTCAAATCAGCAGCGCTGCCGTTACTGACCACGAAAAAGAAGGCAGACAAGGATCCCGCGAAAGCACGCGAAGGCGACATGCGGCTCGTGATCGATGCGCCCGTTTCGCAGCGTGATATAGCGACCGACGTAGATCTTCGTTTCGTGCAAATGCCTGGTTTCGGCACGCGTGTGATCGCCACGATCTCGATCGACGAGTCGATGTTGTCGTTTGATCACGTGGACGGCAAGCTCGCGGCCGACGTCGACATCGGCGGCATCTGTTACGACGACAAAGGCAAACCGCTGGACAGCTTCGTCGGGCGGCTGCGCATCTTTCCGCGGAGCGCGAACGATTCGACAACCACGGGCGCAAGTAAGCAGAAGCGCTCCATCTATCGATTCACGACCCTCGTCCCCGGCGGGCTTTACCAGGTCAGAGTCGGTATTCGTGACTTGAAGAGCAGTCGCATCGGCAGTGCGATGGACTGGATCACGGTGCCAAAGATCTAACGCCGCAGGCGTTCGGAAGTCCCTGCGTTGAAGCACGACCGGGTCGCGGAATTACTCCGACTTCAGGGCCACCAGTGGATCGACTCTCGTCGCGCGACGCGCCGGAATGTAACATGCCACGAGCGCCACTATGACCAGCACGACTCCCGTCAGCACCAGGACCAGCGGGCTCCGCGTGGGCAATGAAGGAATTAGACTTATCAACAATCTCGACACGCCGTACGCGCTCACGCCACCCAACAGCGCGCCCAGCAGAACCAAAACAGCGCCCTTGCCCAACACCAGCCACAGCACATCGCGCGTCTGCGCACCAAGCGCCATGCGAATCCCGAGCTCTCCGGTACGTTGGACCACGGTGTAAGAGACGACGCCGTAAATCCCAATCGCCGCCAGCAGCAAACCAACCAGCGCAAACGCACCCAGCAAACTGCCGAGCAAAGAAATACTGCCGAGTCCCTGATCGACTGACGATTGTGCGGTGCGAATTCGATAAACCGGCAGATTGGGATCGAGCTC
>DASUOZ010000261.1:0-2612 GCA_036276375.1 Pyrinomonadaceae bacterium
TGGTCCGGCAACGCCGCACTCGAACAAAAACTGCTGGCAGATAAGACGCCCGCCGGCCGGCAACGCCTGCACTACTTCTACATCAACGATGGTCCGTGGTCGCGGCTCGACGAGAAACAACCGTTTATCGAAGGCGTGCCGAAAGAGAAACCGCCGCAAGCCAGTTACTATCCCGACGACATGACGAAAGAGGAGTTCAACGCGTGGGTCGAAACTCTTTCGGACGCCGACAAACAGAAAGCGACCGGATTCTTCTGGCTGATTCGCCGGGGCGCGGATCGAAAACTGACCATCGTGCCTTACAGCCAGGCATACAAAGAATATCTCGAACCCGCCGCGCGTCTGCTGCGTGAAGCCGCCGCGCTGACCACAAACGCAACGCTGAAAAACTTTCTCAGCAAACGCGCTGACGCTTTCGGTTCAGACGACTATTACGAGAGCGACGTCGCGTGGATGGATCTCGACTCGCCGATCGACGTCACCATTGGCCCGTACGAGACCTACGAAGACGAGCTGTTCAGTTACAAAGCGGCGTTTGAGGCCTACATCACGATTCGCGACGACGCTGAAACAGGAAAACTCGCGAAGTTCAGCGGCCATCTTCAGGAGCTGGAAAACAATCTGCCGCTTGACGCGCGGTATCGCAATCCAAAACTCGGCGCGGCGTCGCCGATCCGGGTCGTAAATGAAGTGTTTGGTTCCGGCGAAGGCAACAGCGGCGTGCAAACCGCGGCGTTCAACCTGCCGAACGACGAGCGCGTCGTAAAAGAGAAGGGCTCGAAGCGCGTCATGCTGAAGAACGTGCAGGACGCGAAGTTCAACAAGACGCTGGTTCCGATTTCGCGCGTGGTGCTGGATCCGAGCGAGCAGTCGGCACTTGCGTTTGACTCGTTCTTCACGCACATCCTCTGTCACGAGTTGATGCACGGTCTCGGTCCGCACAACATCACGGTAGGCGGCCAGGAAACTACCGTGCGCAAACAGTTGAAGGAGCTGTATTCCGCCATTGAAGAAGCGAAGGCCGATGTGACGGGACTGTGGGCGCTCCAGTACATGATCGACCGCGGCATCATCGAGAAGAGTATGGAGCGAACGCTCTATACCACGTATCTCGCCAGCATGTTTCGCTCGGTGCGGTTTGGAATCACTGAAGCGCACGGACGCGGCGTGGCGTTGCAGTTCAACTATCTGACGGACGAGGGCGCTATTAAGTTCAACGAAACGAAGGGAACGTTCAGCATCGATCACGCGAAGATCAAAGACAGCGTGCGCAAGCTCACGCACGATCTGCTGACGCTCGAAGCGGAAGGATCGTACGACACCGCGAAGGCGTTGTTGGATAAGTACGCGGTGATCAGGGCGCCGATGCAGCAGGCGCTCGATAAGTTAAAAGACGTGCCCGTGGACATCGAGCCGATCTTTCCGTTGGCGAAATAGAGCCGCGAGAGGCACAAGAAGGCTTCAGTCTTTGAATTGTTTGCGAAAGAACGTGGCGATCTTCCAGGCGTCGATCGCTTTCCACGGCAGTTCGCCGGTGGTGTAGTGACCGCACGGCAGCCAGACCACGTCGAGCGGTAATTCGTGGCGCCGCGCCTCGGCGATCGCTTGGTGCGAGAGGTCGAGGGGAAACGTCAGGTCGTAGCGCGCGATGATGAAACGGAGCGGGCGATGGCCCATCCGCGTCAAACGCGGCATAAACGGCAATGGACTAATCGGCGACCAGTACCAGCGTAACTCCTCGAGCGTCAGGTGATCCGCGAAGCCCTGTCGTACATGACCCGTCGAGAGTCCGTGCCAAACGACGTCGGCGACATAACCGGAGACGTGATTGAAAGCGCCTGCTTTCAGATCCGGTTCGTGCGCGAACGCGAGAAACGCAATGCACGAACCGACGCTCGTACCTAAGATTCCAATCTGTTCGAAACCCTGATTTTTCAACCAGCGCACCGCCGCGCGCGTGTCGAGTACCGCCTGACGAATCGACTGGATCGTGCGTCCGACGTTCGAGCAGACGAGATGATCGGCTCGTTCGAGTTCGGCCGGTTTACGTTGCAGGTGATACGGCAGCGTGAGCCGCAGCGCTGCCATACCGATCAGGTTGAAGATGCGGCACGCTTCGACGTGACTTTGGGGCTGTGCGTTCCACTGCGGCAGTACTACCACTGCCTTGCGCGATTGTTTTCCGTTCTTAACCGGGAAGTATCTGGCGTGCGCCGTGTTGTTCTCGATCGAAGGCGTTTCGATAGCGCTCGTCCAGGTCAATTGGTCGCCTTCCAGCCGGTAGTCTGAAATTTCCGGTAGGGCGTAAAACTCGTCGCTGGACTGCATCACGCGCGCGGAGTGCTCGGCGAGGACGTTGCGCGGATCGTCGCCGTTGACGTGATCGAGCACGTACGGCAGGCCCCATTCAAACGGGCGCACGAGGCGATTGTTGTCGCGTTGGTGATACCAGCGTTCGCGCCGGTGCATGTAGTTTCGCAAGAGCGCCATAAGCCGCCGATACTATGACAAATCGAGCGGAAAAGTAAAAAGTGCCGCAAATAAAAAGGCCGTCCCGAGGGACGGCCTCTTTGCTTGACGTGCGGGGCACCGCGCCTTAGTTACACGTCGAA